>JAMOUY010000082.1 GCA_027067895.1 Acidobacteriota bacterium | reverse complement strand
AAACCTGCTTTGATTGATAAGTTCTCTTGTCTTTTCGTAATTTCCGAAAATCAGGGGGGCAAATTCCATAAAAAGGGACAACTGTTCAAGCATTGAGACAAACGGAATAATGTTTTCTTTGAATTCAATGAAAATTATTCCGTATAAATTGTTTCTCTGTTTTGAAATAGCGCAGATAAGCGTACTGTTTTCTTCATTTTCAAGTTTAAAACCCATTTTTTTCAATTTGCTGTTAGGGATAAAGTAAATGTTGTCGGTTAATTTGTAGTTTTTCAAATTGTTTTCTTCTTTGAGAAAAAGTTTTTTTTCTTTTATACTTGCAAGAGATTTCGCTTCTTCTTCCCTAAATCCCGTATGGAAAAAATTGTTTGAAAAGGTTTTGTCTCCGAAAGCGATGAGTATCTTCTTTTGATTTGTGATTTCGGACAAAAGGGATATTGTTTTGCTGAATAAATGCTCCGAATCCGTTGCTGACAGATGTTTTATCTCAATAACTTCTTTCAAAAACTTTGAATTCATTTTGTATGCGTTGATTTTTTTGTAATGGCTTGTTTTTTCCTCAATTATTACGCTTAAATTTTTAAATTCTGTTTTTTCAAAATATGGCACAAGGGTAATGTCGGCAATATAGTTTTCGGAAAATTTTACTCCGTATTGGGTTTGCGTGCCTGAGAAAATATTTGTGAAGTGATTTTCTATTTTTTTATACAATTCGGGAAAATAATCTTTCAAATCTTTAAAGTTTGTGAGGGACAGAGGCGCTATTTTGAAATGCTCAAAAAACAATTCCGCAGATTGGTTCATAAAAACAATATTTCCGTTTTTGTCCAAAATAAAAAGCGAAAACGGAAATGAGTTGGTTAGGTTTAAGAGTAAATTAAACATTTTCTTCCAACAATTCAATTACGCCGTAAGGGTCTTGGCCTTTTCTTAAAATTTTAAACGGAAGTTCGGTTAAATCAATGACGGTTGAAGGCTCTGAAAACAAAACTCCGCCGTCAATTACCGCATCCACCTGTTTGCCGAATTCTTCTTCAAGCAATTGCGGGTCGTTTAAAGGCTCTTGTCCGCTTCTGTTTGCGCTTGTCGTAATAATCGGATGCCCCAACTCTTTTACAATTTCCCTTGAAAGGGTATGGTCGGGAATTCTAAGCCCCACTGTTTTCCTCTTTGAGTGAAGAATTTTCGGCAGTTCCCTTGATGCCTGCAAAATAACCGTATAGGGCCCCGGAAGAATTCTTTTCATAAGTTTGTACGCTTCGTTGGAAACATTTTTGGCATACTTTGACAAATCTTTCAAATCGTAGCAAAGAATTGAAAAATATTTGCCTTTTTCCCTGCCTTTTATCATTCTTATTTTCTCAATAGCCTTCTGAGAATAGATGGAACATCCTATGCCGTAAATGGTATCGGTCGGATAAATTATAATTCCGTCATTGTTCAATATTTCTACAATCTTTTTGATTTTATAAGGTTGAGGGTGATTTTCGTTGATTTCTATAATCATGTTATTCTCCAAAAAATTGTTATGTTTTAATCTTAAAAAAGAGATTTGTTTTTGTCAACAATTCATATTAAAATTTCTTGTGTTAAAATTTCTTTGGTATGAATAAGTTGGGAGATTGATATGAAGCACATACAATTTGAAAATTGGAAACTTTTACTTCTTGACCAAAGACTGCTTCCCTTTGAGGAAAAATTTGTAATATGCAATTCTTTTGAAGATGTGGCAAATGCAATTAAAGACATGGTTGTTAGAGGCGCTCCCGCAATAGGCATCACTGCCGCATACGGTTTTGCAATGGGAATAAAGGACGGAGAAAATCCTGAAAAGGTTTACAAAACCCTTTTAAACACAAGGCCTACTGCCGTTAATTTAAAGTGGGCTTTGGATAGAATGATGAAAATTCTTAAAAGCGGTGGCGACGCCGAAAGACTGAAAAAAGAAGCGCAGGAAATTCACGAAGAGGACATAGAGGTTAACAAAAAAATGGGAGAATTCGGCGCTTCCCTCTTTGACAAAAAGGTTTCTGTGTTAACCCACTGCAACGCGGGTGCCCTTGCTACCGGGGATTACGGCACCGCTTTGGGGGTAATAAGAAGCCTTCACAAAAAGGATTTGATTGAAAAAGTGCTTGTTGACGAAACAAGGCCTTATCTTCAGGGTGCAAGGCTTACCGCATACGAAATGGTAAAAGAGGGAATTCCCCACTTTGTTATAACCGACAACACCGCAGGGCTTTTAATGGCAACAGGAGAGGTTGACGCTGTAATTGTCGGTGCGGACAGAATAGCAAAAAACGGGGATACCGCAAACAAAATAGGAACCTTTATGCTTGCCGTTCTGGCAAATTACCACAAAATTCCCTTTTATGTAGCCGCACCTATTTCAACCTTTGACACCACAATTGAAAGCGGGAATGAGATTGTAATTGAGGAAAGGGGCAGGGACGAGGTTGCCTTAATTAACGGAAAGCCCGTAATTCCCGAACAATCGCAGGTTCTACATTACGGTTTTGACATTACCCCTGGTAATTTGATTGCAGGTTTTATCACCGAAAGAGGGGTGTTGAAACCGCCTTTTGACCTTTAGTCAGCCTAAAATTCCGAAAAGTATAAAAAGTTTTACAAGCGGAATTGCAATAATTAAAGAGATAAGCACTCTTTCGAACCAGATAATCACTATGTCCTTCACCGTTAAGGGTATGGATGTTGCCAGAATGCATGGAATTGATGCCGAAAAAAACAAAATCTCCGAAACCGAGATAATTGCCACCACAAACTTTGTTTCCAGAGCGGCTTTTGCGGAAATTAAGACTGGCAGAAACATTTCGCTGATGGACAGGGCGGATGCCTTTGCCGTTAAAAATGCCTCTTTTGCCCCTAAAAGTTTTGTAAAGGGGTAAAAGATGTATCCCGCAATATCGAAAAAAGGCGTAAATTTTGCAAGCAAAAGCCCTATTAAGCCTATGGACATAATTGAAGGCAAAATTGCCGAAGCCATTTTCAACCCGTCAATAAAGTTTTGCTTTATGTTTTTTAAAACACTTCCCGATTTTTCAGCCCCCTCAACTCCTTTTTGAAACGCAAGAGACAGACTTACCTTGATTTTTTCCTCTTTTTCCTTCTTTTTGTCCGAAAACTTTGTAATGGGAAAAATTCTTGCTGTAATCGCCGTTGTGGCAAAGGTAATGAAAAGGG
>JAMOUY010000081.1 GCA_027067895.1 Acidobacteriota bacterium | reverse complement strand
CAGCATGTCGTATTCGTAATCGGATATTTCAGGCTGGTTTTTCACATAGTAAAGGTAATTGTGTTTCAGCAACTCTTCGGTAAGTTTTTCTATTTCCCTTTTTGCATCTTCCCTGTTCATGCTATCTCCTTTTCTTTTCTTTTATTTTAACGAAGAATGGAAATATTTTAAATCAGTTTCTTTTTTTTGTTTATGATATTTCTTTTGACAAAGTTTGACAAAAAGTATAAAATTTTAAACAATGAAACCGTGAAGTTTAATTTTTAATTGGAGGTATGTATGAAAAAAATTGGTTTTGTGGTGTTTTTATTGGTTTTTGTTTCTGCTTTAAATGTATTTGCAGGTTGTGCCGCTTGCGATGGCAGATGGATTTTGAGATTTAGAATTCTTTCCGTTTCTCCTGACGAGTCAAGTTCAACTATCGGCAATACCGGAACGGGTGTTGCGATAGATTCTGATGTGATTCCGGAATTTGACGTAACTTATATGTTGACCGAGCATTGGGGATTGGAATTGATTGCTGGAACTTCAAAGCATGATTTGTCCGGCAAAAACGGAAGTCTTGCAGGCGCGGATATGGGAAGCGTAAAGGTGCTTCCGCCTACATTAACTTTAAATTATCATTTTAACGTTGGGGAAAAATTTCAGCCCTATGTCGGCGTGGGAATAAATTACACGACTTTTTATGATTATGACCTTTCAAACGACCTTGCTTCTCTGGATGTAAAGCATATTTCTTATGATTCATCAACAGGATTGGCAGGACAGGTTGGAATGGATATTAATTTGAAGGACGGCTGGCTTATAAACTTTGACGTAAAATACATTGATATGTCAACAGACGCCAAGATTATTTTGAAAAACGGAGATGTTTTGGATACGGTAAGCGTTGACGTTAATCCTTGGGTTTTCGGTGTTGGTGTAGGATACAGATTTTAACGAGAAAATATTTTTGTTTGCGGGGCTTGTCCCCGCTTTTTTTATGGAATAAGGTTTTTTGCTTTCAATTGGTTTTTGTAGGTTCTTCTTAAACTTAAAAAATATTCGTCGTATTTTCCCGATTTAAAGTCGGGGAAAGTCCACATAAACGGGGTTATTTTGTTTTTTCCAAGCAGAAGCACCATGTCGGCGCAAATTCCGTTTCTTAAATAGATTTTGTGTCCCATGTATTTTTCCGAAACAAGGACAAGTTTGTACAAATCTATGTAACCCGGGTCTATGTTTAGCCTTCTTTTTCCGTTTTCCGAAAATTTTTCCTCAAATTCAAGACATTTTTTCTTTATTTCAACTATAAAATCCCCTTCGGTTAAATCTTTAAATGAAAAAAACTGTCTTACAAGGTTTTTTCCCATTTCCGGTTTGTAGTAGTCTGTAAAATCAAACGCAAAAGCATCGGAAACGGAATCAATTTCACCAAAAAGGGAAGATATTTCTTTCATAAACAAGTTGAATAAATTTTCATTAGAATGAATAACAGATATAAAATTTTTTACCGGGGGAAATTTTCCTTTACCAAGATACATAGCCACCTCGCTCTTTATTTTATCATAGGCGGAAAATTTTCCTTTATTTGAATTTTTTGACAATAGTAAATGTTTTTCAATTGAAAAATGATTTATAATAACTTTGTGATTGATAGGTTTGACAGATTCGGTGACTTAAAATTAAACAGAGAAGTTTTTGGACGCTTTTCCAAATTGATAAAAGAAAAGACCGGTATTTTCTTTGATTTATCAAAAATGTATTTTCTTGAAACACGGTTGAAAAAGAGAATGAAAGAAAGGGAAATAAAGAATTTTTTGGATTACCTTGTTCTTCTTGAAACTGATTATACAGACAGGGAATTTAAGGAACTTCTAAACGAAATAACGGTGCAGGAAACCTCTTTTTTCAGAATAAATCCCCATTTTAAAACGTTTTCAACTTACGTAATGCCCGATTTAATTTCAAGAAAGAGAAATTCGGATGCAGGATTTTTGTCTTTTCTAAGTGCTGGGTGTTCTTCGGGGCAGGAGGCTTATTCAATTGCTTTTTCGGTTTTTGAAAGTAAAAAACCTATTCCTCCTCATTGGGATTTTTCGGTTGTGGGAGTTGATATAAGCACAAAGGCAATTGAAAGCGCAAGGGCGGGAGTTTATCAAAATTCCGAAATTTCTCGTTTGCCGGAGAGAATTGTAGCAAGATTTTTTGAAAAAACAGAAAAAGGTTTTAAGGTAAAAGATTTTGTAAGAAATAAAACGATGTTTAGGTATGCAAATTTGTTTAAGGAAGAAGATTTGCGTGTTTCAGGCCAATTTGACGTTATTTTTTGCAGGTATGTTTTGATTTATTTGGAAGAAAATGCCAAAAAAAAAGTTATAGACAATCTTTTTAAAATTCTCAACCCCGGCGGTTTTCTATTTGTTGCACCTTCCGAAAGTTATAACGTTTCCGACAGATTTGCAAGGGTAATTTACGGCGATTCCGTTTTGTTTCAAAAGCCTTTTTAGAAATAAAAGTTTTTCTGGTAATATTGAGTTATGAAAAAGTTTTTTGTTTTTTTGTTTTTCCTGTCAATTTGTGCCTTTCCGCAAACCCTTGTTTTAAAGGGGGAAAAAGTTGATTATCTTGTTGATTTTTCCAAGAAAAAGGTTTTTTGCGGAAGCAATACCTTGCCTCTTTCCCTTCCTTACTCAAACGATTATTTTTTTGTTTACGGCAAAAAAGCGCTTACTGTCGGGGAATTTCTGAAAAAACTGAATTCCAAACAAGAATTTTCAGACTTTATACTGCCTGAAAATTCTCTTTTGCCTCATTCGGCGCAGTGTTTTGTCAGGGAAAATTTGATTTTTTTTCCGACCGAGAAAGGTTTTGATGTTTTTAATTTGGAAAGCGGCGAATTTAAGGGAAAAATAAAGTGCTTATTTGAAAGAAACAGAACGGGAATAGTTTTGCCGAAAATTGTTAAAGTTAATAATCGTGTGTTTTTGGTTTTTTCCGACAAAGTGGAAGTTTATGAAAATTTTGAGAAGAAAAAGACGTTTGATTTCCAAAATTCGCTTTTTTTCTATTTTTCCGCAGGTAAAGATTTCTTTTCCTTTATGAGTGTTGAAAAGCCGGGCGGGATTTTTTCCATAAAAACGAGATTTTTAAGTTTCAATTACAGGTTTGAGAAAATAACCGAAAAAGAACTGGACATTTTCCCGAAAAACGTTTTTCCCGTTGATGGG
>JAMOUY010000080.1 GCA_027067895.1 Acidobacteriota bacterium | reverse complement strand
AAAGAGAAAAAATCGACCTCATAGCGGAAGAAATAGTTTCTTCAATGTCCCACGAAATAAAAACCCCCTTAACTTCAATTTTAGGACTATGCGAACTTATAGACTGCGCGGAAGAAAAAGAAAAAAGCAAAATAGCCTCTTCGGTAAAAGAAAACGCCAAAAAACTGCTTGATTTGCTTGAATCAACGCTTGAATTAAGCAAGTTAAGAATAAAAGGAATTGAAGTAATAAAAAAGAGAGAAATAAATACGGAAGAATTTTTAAACTCAATAGAAAACTTTGCACAGGGAATAAATAAAAATCCCGCCGTAAAATTCAATATCAAAACAGGAAAAATACTTCCGTCTTTTTATCATGACGAGGGAATTCTATTCAGAATAGCGGTCAACCTTCTTGACAACGCATTTGCAAATACCGAAAGAGGAATGGTTACATTTTACTTTTCAATAGAAAATCAGAAAATCATTTTGGAAGTCAGGGATACAGGAAAAGGAATTGCAAAAGAAAACCTGAACAACATTTTTCTGCCGTTTTTTCAGGAAAAATCAGGAAAAAACAGAGAAGGAAGCGTAGGATTAGGACTATACATAATTAAAAAACTTTGTGATATAATAGACGCTAAGATTGAGGTTAAAAGCAAATTAAACATTGGTACTTATTTTAAAATAACTATACCGATAGAGGGTTGATATGAGTAAAATTTTAATTGTTGACGACGATTTGGGAATAAGGGAAACATTTTCCAAACTTCTTGAAAAAGAAGGATTTGACGTTTACAGTCTTCCCGACGGGCAAGGTATAATTGAAACATTAAAAGAAAATCCGGTTGATTTGATAATTCTTGACATAATGCTTCCCGGCAAAAGCGGTATTGAAGTGTTGAAAGAATTAAAAAATGACGAAGAAGTCAAATCAATTCCGGTAATAATGTTTACGGCAAAAGACAATGAGCAAACACTAAAAGAAGCGTTTGAAGCGGGTGCCAACGATTTTATAAAAAAACCGGTTAAAAGCATAACCGAACTTCTTGCAAGAATAAGAGCACACATTAAAATAAAAAGATACGAAGACGGATTGAGAAAAATAAACCTTGAACAGCAACTTGAAATTTTAAAACAAATAACAGCAACGGTAGGGCATAATTTCGGACAACCGCTGACAGTTATTCTCAGTTACCTTGCAATAATTGAAAGACACTTGAACGGTTATCCGGAATTATACGTAAAACTTTCCCCGATTTTAAGCAAAATCAAAAATTCAACGGAAGAGATAAAAGAAATTGTTGAGCAACTCAAAAGCCTGACAAAAGTAGAGATAACATCTTACGTTGAATCAATAAAAATGCTAAAAATTGACACAAAAAAAAGCCCCGAATAAATCGGGGCTATATTCTCATTTGTTCTTTACCAACTATTCTTTTGTTTCTTCTTTATCCTTTTTAATAAAATCCTTCATCAAATCGCCAAGTTTAACTCCGCCGCCAGTTGAAGTGCTTTCTTCCGCTTTCTGCTCTTTTTTCTCTTTTTTAGGCTTTTCCTTTTTTGTATCCTTGGGTTTTGCCTTGGGTTTTTCTTCTGCCTTCTTCTTTTCCATCTCTTTTCTCTCTCTGTCAATTATCACTTGCCTGATGGAAAGCCCGATTTTTTTCTCAATAGCGTCAATTTTTACAATCTTCATCTCTTTAACATCGCCTATATTTAAAACGTCGGAAGGCTTGTCAATTCTTTCTTTGGAAATTTCGGAAACGTGAACAAGGCCTTCAATATCTTCGTCAAGTTCAACAAAAGCGCCGTAATCTTCAAGTTTGACAATTTTGCCTTCAACAACATCGCCCATCTGATACTTTGAGAAAAACTTTTTCCACGGGTCTTCGGTAAGTTGTTTGATACCAAGGGCAATCTTCTGATTTTCCCTGTCAATTTTAAGAATTTTCGCTTTTATCTTTTCACCGGGTTTAACAATATCTTCGGGATTTTTAACCCTTTTGGACCAACTCATATCACTGACATGGATAAGCCCGTCAACACCGTCGTACACTTCAACAAAAGCGCCGAAATCGGTAACGTTTTTAACCTCGCCTTCAATAATATCGCCTTCTTTAAACTTTTCTTCAATAACGTCCCAAGGATTGTCTTTAATCTGCTTCAAACCAAGGGCAAGTCTCTTTCTCTCTCCGTCAACTTCCAAAACAACCGCTTCCACCTCGTCGCCAAGTTTAAAGTAATTCTGCGCGTTTGAAATCTTCTTTGTCCAAGAAATATCGTTTACGTGGACAAGCCCTTCCACTCCCGGCTCAACTTCAACAAAAGCACCGTAGTTTTTAATATTTACCACTTTACCCTTAACCTTTGTTCCCTTAGGATACTTTGTCTCAATATTTTTCCACGGGTCTTCGGTTTTCTGCTTATAGCCGAGAGAAATTTTTTCATTTTCCTTATCGACAGAAAGCACCACAACCTCAACCTCGTCGCCAACTTTAAAAAAGTCTGACGGATGGGATACCTTGCCCCAAGAAATGTCTGAAATGTGAAGCAATCCGTCAACTCCGTCAAGGTCTATAAACACTCCGTAATCGGTAATGTTTTTAACCCTTCCTTTAATCAAATCTCCCTCTTTAATTGAAGAAAGCAATTTTTCCTTCTTTTCGTCAAGCTCTTTCTGAACAAGTTCAATTCTTGATACAACGCAACTTTTCGGGCCGTATTTGATTATAAGGAAATCGTATTCCTTGCCTACATACTCGGAATCTTCTTTTCTCAATCTTCTTACGTCAACCCTTGACTGGGGAAGAAAAGCCGTCTTCCCGCCCAAATCAACATTGAATCCGCGGTTAACAATATCAACAATCTTTCCTTTAACAGGCGTTCCGTTTTTGTATGCTTCTCTCAACTGCTCTTCGTATTTTCTTGCAAAAGCCTTTTTAAAAGAAAGCCTAACCTCTTTATCGGTAAGTTTTTCAACAACAACTTCTATTTCATCTCCCTCTTTGGGAAGTTCATTATTTGTATCGGTAAAATCACTAACTCTTACCACTCCCTCAACCTTCTGGCCTACGTCAACGTAAACATAATCATCGCCTACCGAAATAACTCTGCCTATAACCAATTCGCCCCTTGACATAGAATTTGGAGTAGCATCGTGCTCTTCAAGGAGTTTCTCAAAAGATTCTCCTTCTTCCTTTGCTTCCGCATGCTCTTTTTCTTCTGTCTGTTCCTTTTTTTCGGAAGATTTTTTCACAACTTCTTCCTTTGTCTCTTTCTTTGCCTCAACCTCTTTAACATCGCTGTTTTCGGTCTTTTCGGCAACCTCCTTGGTTTCCTTAGTTTCTTCCAAATTTTTTTCCTGTTCGTTAACCATAACGTCCCCCTAAACCTAATTAAATACCGAAAGGCACAAACCTTCCGGACTGATGGACTATTATAACAGCACCTTAAACCTATTGCAACACAAATAACTATCAAATATAATAAACCTTGAATATTTTTTTTAGGGGAATAACGTGTACAGAATTATTTCTTTTGCCGGCATTTTTTTTATGCTTCTAATCGCTTATCTGTTATCGGAAAACAAAAGAGAAATCAAAATCAAACCTGTTGTCGGCGGGATTATTCTTCAATTCGTTTTTGCTCTTCTTATTCTAAAAACACAAACGGGAAGAGAAGTTTTTCAGCACATTGAAATTTACGTTTCCAAACTTATGGAATTTTCAATAAAAGGGGCGTCTTTTGTATTTGGAAAACTTGCAAATCAAAAAGACAAAAGCATAGGCTTTATCTTTGCATTTCAGGTTTTGCCCACCGTTATCTTTTTCTCTTCTTTAATGTCAATACTCTATCACTTGAAAATAATGCAGAAAATTGTAAAGGGAATGGCTTGGGTAATGCAGAAAACAATGAAAATATCCGGGGCGGAAAGCATGGCGGTTGCCGCAAACTCGTTTATCGGCCAGACGGAAGCCCCGCTTGTAATCGCGCCTTACGTAAAAGACATGACAATTTCCGAACTTGCAACCCTAATGGTAGGCGGATTCGCCACAATAGCAGGCTCGGTTTTGATTGCATACGTAAGTTTCGGGGTAAGCGCCGGACACCTTGTTGCGGCAAGCATTATGTCCGCTCCCGCCGCAGTTGTTATTGCAAAAATCATCTATCCCGAAACCGAAACCCCGAAAACCCTTGACTTGAAAAAGGTGGATATTCCAATAACAACGTCCAACATTATAGAAGCGGCAAGCGAAGGAGCAACAACCGGAATGAAACTTGCTTTAAACATTGCCGCAATGCTCATAGCGTTTATTGCGCTTATAGCACTTGCCGACGCAATGCTCGGTATTTTCGGATTATCTTTAAAAACGGTTTTGGGCTACGCCTTTTATCCGTTTGCCCTTGCAATGGGAGTGCCTTTGGAAGACTGCGCAAAATTCGGATACCTTTTAGGGACGAAGGTTTCAATAAACGAATTTGTTGCATACCTTGAATTGGGCAAAATGATACAAAATCATTCTCTAAACCAAAGAAGCATTACCCTCGCAACATATGCACTGTGCGGATTTGCAAACTTTTCTTCAATAGCGATACAAATCGGGGGAATAGGCGGACTTGCCCCGGAAAGAAAAAAGGATTTGGCAAAAATAGGATTGAAAGCAATGATAGGCGGCGCACTTGCTTCGTGGATTACAGCCTGCATTGCCGGAATTCTGATTTAAACGGGAGGAAAAATGATTGATTACAAAAATTTAGCAGAGCAGATTAAAAATAAAGGAATTAACAATCCTGACATTGTTTTGGTTTTAGGCTCGGGATTGGGTTTTTTAGCTGACAAAACAGAAGGACAGACTCTTAATTACCACGAAATCAAAGGCTTTCCCCGCCCCACCGTTGAAGGGCACGGGGGAAAAATGGTATTTACAAAAATAGGGGATAAAAAAGTGCTGATGTTTCAGGGACGATTTCACTATTACGAAGGCTATTCAATGAAGGAAGTAATCGTTATTCCCAGAATCGCAAAACTTCTCGGGGCAAAACTATACCTTGTTACAAACGCCGCCGGCGGAATAAATCCGAATTTCAAGCCGGGAGATTTAATGGCAATTACAGACCATCTAAACCTTATGGGGACAAATCCGCTTATCGGTAAAAACGACGAAATATTCGGGCCGAGATTTCCCGACATGACAGACGCATACAATCCGGAATTGAGAAAAAAAATGATTGAGGTTGGAAAAGATTTGGGAATTGATTTAAAAACAGGGATTTACGCCGCTTTAACGGGGCCAAGTTACGAAACCCCCGCGGAAATCAAAATGCTAAAAACACTTGGCGCAGATGCGGTCGGCATGTCAACCGTGCCGGAAGTAATTGCCGCAAGGCACTCAAATCTAATGGTTGCGGGAATATCCTGCATAACAAACCTTGCCGCCGGAGTATCGGAAAATCCGCTTTCTCACCAAGAAGTGCTTGAAACTACGGAAAAAGTCAAGTATCATTTTGGTAAGTTAATAATCAAGTTCATTGAAACGGTGGTTCTATGAGAAAAATTGAAGCATTGTCAATTTTGAAAAATATAATAAAAAACGCATACGCACCATATTCCAACTTTAAAGTTGCCGCTTTGGTTGAAGGAAAAGACGGGGAATATGCCTGCGGAGTGAATGTGGAAAACGCATCATACGGGCTTACGGTGTGTGCGGAAAGAACGGCAATGTTCAATTTTATTGCAAACGGATATAAAAACCCACAGAAACTTTTTTTATATGCCCCAACCGACGATTTCACCCCCCCGTGCGGGGCGTGCAGGCAGGTTTTAAGCGAATTCAACGACAATCTGGAAATCGTTATTTTCAACGGCAACGACGAATTCAAAACTTACAAACTATCCGATTTGCTTCCCAACTCGTTTAACAAAGAAAATTTAGAGAGGAATAAAAAATGATTATCCAATGCCCAAACTGTTTCAAAAAATACAAATTTGACGAGTCAAAGTTTGAGGGAAAGAAAAAGAAAAAGGTAAAATGCCCAAAATGCGGAACAATTTTTGAAATAACAAATCCGATGATTAAGAAAAAAGAAGAAGAATCAACAAAAGTCTCAACAAGCAACAAAGAATTGAAAGAAATAAAAAAAGCAATGAAAAACAAAACTTTCAAAAACAATAAATATTCACTTGCAATAATTGAAGGTCCTTTTGCCGGAAGAGTGCTTCCGATAACAAAACCTATTGTTACAATAGGAAGGGCAAATGCCGACATTGTAATTTCAGACCCTGAAATTTCCAGAACCCACTGCGAAATCATGATACTTCCGGACAAAATTTATTTAAAAGACCTTAATTCAACAAACGGAACATACTTTGACAACCTTAAAATAGATGGAAGAATAGAAATAGGCAACAAAGACGAATTTAAAATCGGCGACACCACTTTAATGCTTATTATCACCCCCAAAGAAACTGACGAGGTTCTATAAAATTTATGACAAAGGTTGCCATTGTTTTCGGAGGCAGAAGCCCCGAACATCCGGTCTCAATCGTATCCGCAAAATCGGTGTATAAAAACATTGACAAGGAAAAATTTGACGTTACTCTCATTGCCATAACAAAAAAAGGAGAATTTTTCACTGGAAAAGGCGCTTTTGACTTTCTTGAAAAAAACGATTTTTCCGCAGTAAAAAACATCACGTGCGATTTTTTCAAAAACTTTGACGTAATCTTTCCCGTTCTTCACGGCCCTTTCGGAGAAGACGGGACAATTCAAGGCATGCTTGACTTTTTGGGTATTCCCTATGTGGGATGCGGAGTTGAAGCATCTGCAATCTGTATGCACAAAGGAATTACAAGGGATTTGTTCCATATCGCAGAAATTCCCCAACCGAAATATGTTTACTTTGATAAAAATTCCGCAAAAAAATCCATTGAAAGAATAAAGAAAAATTTTGTTTTTCCCGTTTTCGTGAAACCTTGCAGAGGAGGGTCAAGCATAGGAATAAGCAAGGTAAAAAAAGCGGAAGATTTGCAAAAAGCGATAGATACGGCATTCAAATACGACAACGAAGTTATTGTGGAAGAGGGAATAAACGTTGAAAAAGAGATTGAAATAGCGGTTTTGGGAAACGAAAACCTTATTGTTTCCCCGTCGGGAAGCCTTATCCCGGGAGACGAATTTTACACCTACGACGACAAATACAAAAACAATAAAACAAAATTTGAAATTCCCGCAAAAATCCCTCAAAACATTGAGGAAAAAATAAAAAATTACGCGGAAAAAGCATTCAAAATAGTGAAAGGAAAGGGAATGGCGAGAATTGACTTTCTCTACGACGGGGAAAAGAAAAAAGTTTTTATAAACGAAATCAATACAATCCCCGGCTTTACCGAAATATCAATGTATCCTAAACTTATGAGCCTTGCCGGATACCCTTTCGGGAAACTCATAGAAAAACTAATTCTGTTAGCCCTAAACAATGATTGAAAAATACTTAAACTGGCTTGAAAGCCATCAAATAAAAATTGACAAAGAAAAAATTGAAAAACTAAATTCCTTCTCAAAACTTGTTTTTGAATGGAATAGAAAAATCAATCTTACCGCGGCAAGAAACGAAAAAGAAATCGTAACAAGACATATTCTTGACTCTTTAATGCCTCTCAAAATAGGCGCAGACAGAGAAAAAGAGTTGTTGGATTTGGGAAGCGGCGGCGGATTTCCGGCAATTCCGCTTGCAATAATGCTTGACAAGACAAAGTTTCTTCTTGTTGAAAAAGTGGCAAAAAAATGCGCTTTCCTAAACAAAGCAAAAAGGGAATTGGAATTAAAAAACATTTTCGTTGAAAACACAATGTTTGAGCAATTGCAATCACCTTTGCCCAAAGCCTTAATTACAAGGGCGGTAAGAATAGACAAAAAACTCTTAAACGAAATGAAAAAAAAGAAAATTGTGCACTACTATGCTTTTTTAAGCGAAAAACCGGAAAATATTCCGCATTACGGATATATCCTTCCTGACGAAAAAAAAGAAAGGTACGTTGCAAGAAAAGAGGCTGAATGAAAAGCACCATTGAGACAAATATAATTTCGCTTATAAACAATTCAAACGTTTCTATATTCATAACAGACAAAAACGGAAAAATTATTTATGTTAACAAAACATTTACGAAAATCACCGGATACAGCAAAAAATACGCTTTGGGGAAAAACCCGCGGTTTTTATGCGCAGGAATACTTCCGAAAGAATTCTACGAAAGTATACGAAAAACGATAAACAACGGGAAAAATTGGGAAGGAATTTTCATAAACAGAAAAAAAGACGGGACAATTTATCACGAAAGCGCAATAATTTCCCCAATAACAAACTCAAACGGGGAAATAGAATACTTTATCGCAATCACAAACGAAATTAACGAAACGGAACAAATTGACGGGACAACAAGGTATATGGCAAACACCATTCCCCTTGGATTGCTGATTTTCAATCACAAAAAAAAGATAACATTTGCAAACAAAACAGCAGGGACAATATTCGGAATTGAGAGCGAAAATTTGATAAATTCAAAAACAGACAATCTGTTTTCCCTTATTAAAGAAGATAAAGAAGTAAACCTTTGGAAAATGCTAAAAAACTCGGAAAAACCGGTAAAAATAGAACAAGTTGTATTAATTTCCATAAAAGAACCAAAACTTGTAAATATTATTGCGACAAAAATAGAAACAAAATCAAGGCATTTCGGAAGCATATTGTTAATTGAAGATATTACAGAAACCAAAAGCAAAGAAACGGAAACAAAAAGAATTAGCGACATTAAACAGATTAGCGTTTTTCTAATGGGATTTGCACACGACTTCAACAATCTTCTTGCAATAACCCAAATGCAATTGCAAAACGCCGAATTTTACCTTGAAAAAGACAAAGAAAAGGTGAAAGAAAAACTAAAAATAATATCCGAGAAACTTGAAGAAATAAGCAAACTCACATCGGATTTTTTTGAAGCCGCAACATCGGCGCCGGTTTACAAAAAGACAAATATAGTTGAACTTATAAACTCTATTGTATCGGAATTATCACCTTTATTCCCACAAACAAAATTCTCTTTGAAAACAAACAAAAACTTTGAATTGACAATAGACAGAGAAAAAATACGCTATACCGTATCCGAAATAATAAAAAACGCTATTGAAGCACAAAATTTCAAAGGAGAAGTAAAAATTGAAATATCCGAGGCTTTGCTTGAAGAAACACTTCCTCTGCCTTTAAAAAAAGGACAATACGTGAAAATATCCGTAAAAGACAGGGGAAGGGGAATAAAAAAAGAATTCCTGCCTCTGCTTTTTACCCCGTATTTTACGACAAAACCAAGAACAAATGAAAAACAAACCGGATTAAGCCTTGCGCTTTGCAATTTTAACGTCAAAAAACACGGCGGATACATAAAAGTAAAAACAAAACAGGGAAAGGGAAGTGAATTTGCGATTTATCTTCCCGTTGCCGATAAAAATCTATAAATTTCCGCAAAATATAGGATAATAAAACCGAGAGAAATTGGGAGAAGCATATGGAAGGAAAACAAATAGTAATTGTTGAAGACGAACCCGCTTCAAAACTTGCAATGGAAAAGGCTTTAAAAAAGAAAAACTACAACGTCATCTCTTTTGAAGACAGTTTAAAAGCATACGAATACATAAAAACAAACGCTTCCTTTATAGACCTTGTAATCACCGATTTCAGAATGCCGGGAATGAACGGGCTTGAACTGATAAAAAAAATAAACGAACTGCAATTTGACATAAGCGTAATTTTGGTAACCGCTTTCGGAAGCATAGAATCCGCCGTTGAAGCAATGAAGTTAGGTGCGGACGATTACCTTGCAAAACCAATTGACATGTTTGAATTAAGAAAAAGAGTGGAAAAAATCATAAACAACAAAAGTTTAAAAAGAGAGGTTGACAATTTAAAACAGAGAATTGACAAGTTCTATTCATTCTCAAACATCATAGGCAAATCTTCCTCAATGCAGAAACTCTTTGAAAAAGTGTTAACAGTCGCACCGACAGACGTAACGGTTTTGATAACGGGAGAAAGCGGGACGGGAAAAGAGTTGATTGCAAACGCAATACACCAAAATTCCCCGAGAAAAAACAACATATTCTTGCCTATAAACTGCGCGGCAATTCCGGGAGAAATACTTGAAAGCGAACTATTCGGACACGAAAAAGGGGCGTTCACAGGCGCCGTTTCCCAAAAAATGGGAAAATTCGAACTTGCCTCAAACGGCACGCTGTTTCTTGACGAAATAGGGGAAATGAGCCTTGATTTGCAGGCAAAACTTTTAAGAATTATTGAGCAAAAAGAATTTATGAGAGTTGGCGGAAGCAAACTGATAAAGGTAAAAACAAGAATAATCGCCGCAACAAACCAAAATCTTGAAGAGTTGGTAAAAAGCGGAAAATTCAGGGAAGATTTATACTTCCGGCTAAAAGTCGTCCACCTTAAAATCCCGCCGTTAAGGGAAAGAAAGGGAGATATTCCCCTTTTGGTAAACCATTTTCTGAAAAAATTCGGAGAAACTCACAACAAACCGGGAATATCAATATCCCCCGAAGCGCTGAAAATTCTGGAACACTACCCTTGGCCGGGGAACGTAAGGGAACTTCAAAACCTCATTGAAAGCATGGTAATATTTGCAAACGAAGAAATAATCAAACCGTCTCATCTGCCGGACGAATTGATAGAAAAATCCTCATACAAAACGGAAATATCCCGAAACCCTTTGCCGGAAAACGGAGATTCGGTTATAATAAACTTAGGAAAACCTCTTGAAGAAATTGAAAAATTGGTTATATTAAAAACATTGAGAAAGTTTAACGGAAACAAAACACATACGGCAAAAGCGTTGGGTATAGGTTTAAGAACGCTTCATAGAAAATTGAAAGAGTACGGAGAGGAATGATGAAAAAAATCATAGTCATTGACCCGGAAAAGAAATTTTGGAAAACTCTTGAAAAAGTCGTAAACAAAGACGCTTGCGAAGTGGTATTTCTCGAAAACGGCAAAAGCCTTATGGAAAAATTGCAAAAAGACAACTTTGACCTTATAATTCTAAACCTTGAACTTCCGGACAAAAACGGATTCGTTTACTGCAACCAAATAAAAAAAGACGCAAAATTTAAAAACATACCGGTAATAATAACATCATCGGAAAAAACGGAAGAAGATTTCAAACAGCACAAAAAACTGAAAGTAAGAGCGCAGGAGTATTTGAGAAAACCCATATCCGCTTCAACATTAAAAGAAGCAATAAAACAATTCCTGCCGGATGTAATAGTTGAAAAAAAATCATCACCGAAATCCTCTCCAAAAAAAGCACAAGAAGACCAACATAAGATTGCCGTTGAAGATTTTGACGAAGAAAACATAGATAAACTTCTTGACGAAACCTTTATCGGACTAATTGAAGAAGAGCCTTCCGCTTCACAATTTAAAACCCAGCCGGTTGAAAACACAAATAAATCGGAAGAAAAAATTAACACTTTGATAGATGAAAACATTAACCTAAAACAACAAATTAAAGAATTGCAAAAAGGCGGAAGCGGGGACGAAAAACTCAAAAAAGAAAATGAAGAATTGAAAAAATCGCTTGAAGAAATTCAAAACGAATTAAACCGAAAAAAAGAAGAAATAAAAGAGTTAAACGTCCAAATTATCGCGCTGCAAAAAGAAAAAGGATTTTTTGAAAAGGAAAACAGAGACATTTTAATGAATATTACGACATTGCAAGCGGATTTTGACGAAAAATTGAGCCAACAGGAAAAATTGATTGAAAGCCTGAAAAACGAAAAACAAGAAACAGAAAAAGAATTAAATACGGTAAAAATGTCAAAACAAAACATTGAGGCCGAATTGAACACGCTAAAAAGCCAAAAGCAAACGGTTGAAGCGGAATTAAACATGCTAAAAAGCCAAAAACAGACGGTTGAAACGGAATTAAATGCAATAAAAACCGAAAAACAAACAATTGAAACCGAATTAAACAACTTTAAAAATCAATTACTTGAAAAAGACAAATTTCTTGATTCAATTCAAAAAGAAAATGCGGAATTAAAAGAAAAAATTTCCGAATTAAACAAGAAAATTGAAAACTTAACTCATCAACTTACGGAGACAAATTTAGAAAAAAACAAAATCTCACAGCAAATAACAGAACAAACCCAAATGATTGAAACATTGCAGAAAGACCTTTCAACCTCTCTGGAAACAAAAAAAGCCCTTGAAGCGAATATTGTTCAACTTAAAGAAGAAAGTGCAAAAACCAAAACCGAACTTCAAAACACCCTAAGAGAAAGCGAAATTTTAAAAGCCCAACTTACAGAAGCGGAAGAAAAAGCCAAAAAACTTGAAGAAAAAATCTCAAAAATATTGTCCAAAATCAACGAATTGAAAGAGGAAGCGGAGAAATAAAATGAAAAAATACCTAAACTTTGCCTTGCCAATTATTGCAATGGTAATACTTCTGTCGGGAATATCCTGCAAAAAGAAAAAAGACGACCTTGAATTCAGGATAACGCTGTCAAAATTTTTCACTGCTGTTCAAAAGAAAGACTACAAAGCACTTGCCTCAACGCTATACCTTTACGACGAAATACTAAACAGATTCGGGGAAGAAGGTGCTAGCAAGATTGAATTTAAAAAGAAGATAGACGAAATCTACGACAGTTATATGAAGGAAATTCAGGAAGGACACCTGAATTTTGACCCGTACGGAATAAAGGCGGCAAAGATAATGGGATTGGGAAAGGGATTTTACTATTTAACGGTAAAGTTTGAAATGAACGAAGAAGACGGATACATAATA
>JAMOUY010000079.1 GCA_027067895.1 Acidobacteriota bacterium | reverse complement strand
CCTGAAATTCATTATTGAAAAAAGCGTAAAAATCAAAGCCGAAATTGTGGAAAAAGACTTTACCGAATCGGGATTGAGAAAAATTCTAAACTTCGGCCATACCCTTGGACATGCGCTTGAAAGGATTAAAAAGGTAAGCCACGGCGAGGGAGTTGCCGCGGGAATGATTTTTGCCGCCTTTTTGTCTGTAAAATACGGATACTTGAAGGAAGAAAATTTAAAAAAACTTGAAAAGATACTAAAAAAATACTCTCTGCCGGTTTTTATTGAAGATGTTTCGGAAAAGGAAATAATTGAGGGAATTGCCGGAGACAAGAAAAAATCCGGCGATTTGATTCAATTTGTGCTGTTAAAGGATCTCGGCAAGCCTTTTGTAAAATCGCTTACACTTTCGGAGATTGAAGAGGGATTGAATGATTTGCGTAAGCATTACGGAAAATAATGTTGAAAAAGCGGTAAAGTATCTCAACACTTTTGATTTCTGCGAATTAAGGCTTGATTTGATTAAACCTTCCGACAGGGATTTGCCGTTGTTGTTTGAAACAAGGTGCAGAAAAATTATTACCTGCCGGGAAGCGAAAGCGATAGACAGAATTTCCCTTTTGAAAAAATCCCTGAAATTTTCCCCCGACTATATTGACATTGAGTTTGAAACCGATTTAAAAGAAAAGAAAGAACTTATTGATTTGTGCGAAAAATTTTCGGTAAAAAGAATTCATTCCTATCACAACTTTGACAAAACGCCGGATAAAAATTTTTTAGTCAAAATTATTGAGGGGGAAACAGCCGAATTTTGTCCTGACATTGTAAAAATCGCCACACGGGTAAACAATAAAAAAGACAATGCGGTTTTACTGTCTCTTCTTGAAACCGATTACCCCCTTGTTGTTGTGGGAATGGGGGAAAAGGGCAAAATTACAAGGCTTGTGGCGCCTCTTTTAGGCTCAAAATTCACATTTGCAAGCGTTGACGGAAAAAACTCTGCGCCGGGACAGATTGACTATTTCAAGATGAAAAGATTTTACAAAACTATGGAAGATTTTCTAAAATGAAAAAATTTGCCGTAATAGGAAAGCCTGTAAGCCACAGCAAAAGCCCTTTGATGTTTAATTCGTTTTTTGAAAAGAAAGGCATAAACGCATACTATTCAAGAATTGCTTCTCAAAATTTTTCCGACGCTGTTGAAACCTGCAAACTTCTCGGAATTTCGGGAATAAACGCAACAATGCCTTACAAGAAGGAATTGCTTGAATTTGTTGATACTGCCGATAGTTATGCCAAGAAAATTAACGGAGTAAACACGGCGGTATTCGGAGAAAAAATTAAAGGATACAACACGGATATTTTCGGTGCCACAATTCCCCTTCAAAAAAGATTTGCGAAACTTCAAGAAAAAAAAGTGCTTATAATCGGCGCAGGCGCGGCGGCAAAGGCGGCGCTTTTGGGTTTAAAAGAAAAAAAAGCGGAATGCTTTGTTTCAAACCGAAGCAGAGACAAGGGAATTGCGCTTGCTGAAAGTTTTAATTCCCGCTTTGTTCCGTTTGAAGAATTAAACTCAATTCTTGCCGAAATTGACGCCTTGATTTACACAATTCCCGTGAAAATCCCTTTAAATGTTTCCCTGATGAAAAATGGAAGCGTATTTTTTTCCGCAATTTACAAAAGCCGTTTTTTTGAAAAAGAGTGCGTAAAAAACGGAATTAAGGTTATAAACGGAGAAGAATGGCTTGTTGAGCAGGGCAGAAAGTCCTGCGAATTTTTCGGATTTGGAAATTGCGGGAAAGATTTCGGCGAATTTCAAAAATCAAAAAATATGGAACGCATGGCCTTTACAGGCTTTATGGGAAGCGGTAAAACCTCAATAGGCAGGCTTTTTGCCGAAAAAATCGGCTATCGTTTTATTGATTTGGACGAGGAAATTGAAAGGGGAGAGGGAATTTCCATTCCCGAAATTTTTGAAAAATACGGGGAAGATTATTTCAGGCAACTTGAAGCAAATTACCTTGAAAAGTTCTCAAATTTTTCAAAAACCGTAATTGCTTCCGGCGGCGGCATAGTTTCTGGCGAGAAGACCTTTAATATGTTGAGAAACAAATTCTTTAACATATTCCTCTGCGGGGCTATCAGCGAGTTTTATTCAAGGACAAAAAACTCTTCACGGCCTTTGAGAAAAGATTTTGATTTTTTTAAAAGCCTTTACCTAAAAAGGCTTGACGCATACTTTTCCCTCTCCGACCTTGCCCTAAATTCTTCCAACAAAAGCATTGAAAACTGCGTTAATTTGTTATTTTACGAATTAAGTAAAAATTAAAAAAAGAAAACGGACAATATTTCACAAAGTTTTTACTTTTTTATTTGAATATTAGAAAAATGTGATATTATAATTTGCGTGTGCGAGCGGTTTTATTGGTATCCACCAATTTAATATAGTTTTCGGAGGAATTAAATGAAAAAGATTGTTCTTTTGATTTGTGCGGTTTTTGTGGTTTCATCTTTAAGCCTTATGGCGCTTGACAGAAAAAAAGGAAACGTTGACAACGGAAAAAAGATTTTTAAGGAACAGTGCAAAACATGTCATAACGGCAAAGATGCCAAAAAGTTAACACCTGCCCACAAAACAAGGGCTCAGTGGAAAAGGTATCTCAAAAACAACGGAAAGAAACTTTTCAGAAAACACGAAAAAGCAAACGTGAAATTGAATTTAAACGAAAAAGACATTAACGATTTATGGTCATTTTGTTACGTTGGAGCGCTTGATTCAGAAAAACCCCAAACCTGCGACTAATAACAAAATTTAGTTTATAACGGGGGATTTTCCCCCTTTCCCCATTTTTAACCAAAGGGAGGTTTAAATGTTCAGGAAGGCTTTATTTATCCTGATTATGTGCGTTTTTTCACTTGTTTCTATTAACTCTTTTTCACAGGACGTTTCAAAAAAGGAACTTGAAAAGAAAATCAAGGAATTACAGGAACAGATTAACGATTTGCAGGACGATTTGGACGACATGTCCGACAGAGTTGACAAAAACGAACAGCATACCGTAATGGACAGAATCAACTTTTCCTATGAGTTAAGGACAAGGGCTGATTCTCTTCATTTCCAAGACATGAGGGTAATGCCGAATTGGGCTTCTTCAATGCTTCAACTTTGGGCGTTTAACAGACTTGTTGTTCCGGTTGACCAAATCGGTGGCACACTTTACGGAGAAGG
>JAMOUY010000078.1 GCA_027067895.1 Acidobacteriota bacterium | reverse complement strand
TTTTTTAGGCAATTCAACAACCCTTTGATTTCCGAAATATCTGTCTAAATAACTCAAAATCTTTTTCTTGTCGTAATCCCCGGCAATTAAAATAACCATGTTTTTTGGGGAATAGTAAGTTTTGTAAAATTTCAGAATTTCGTCCCTTTTTAAAGATTTCACGCTTTTTTCGGTGCCTATAACCTTCATTGAATAAGGCGTCCCGCCAAATACCGCTTTTCTAAACGCTTTCTCTTCGTAAAAAGAAGGGGACATTTTATCCTTTCTAATCTCTTCAACAACTATGCCCTTTTCTTTGGGAATTTTGTTTTCCGGCAAAGTTGAATTGAAAAGCATGTCAGATTGAATTTCAAGGGCTTTTTCAAAATTTTCCTTTGAAGACAAAACATAGTATGCAGTGTAATGGTCCGATGTTGAAGCATTGTTATAGCAACCAATTGCGTCAAAATCCCTGTACAACTGCTTCTGGCTTCTCTTTTTCGTACCGTTAAACATAAGGTGTTCAAGAAGATGTGAAATTCCGTTTATCTCTTTACTTTCGTGCTTTAATCCGACCTTTACAACAACGGTTGAAGAGATTACCGGATTTTCCTCAACCTTAACAAAAACAACCTTTATGCCGTTATTCAAAGTTGCGTATTCACACACAGGCGATACAGCAAACACAGTAAAAGAAAACAAAAAAATAAGTATTGACTTCAAAAAATGACCTCCTATTCTTTGGGATAAAATTATATTAATATTTTACCATCAAATTTAAAATGGAAAAGCAAAAATTTTCTAAAACTGTGTATCTATCACAATGTGTTCCCCCTGCCTTTTGATTAAATCAGGAAGAGAGAATTCAATCTTTGCCCCTTTGCTTTCAATAACGATTCTCTTAACCGTTGTTTCCACCAAAAGAGGCTTGTGAAGTCTTTTTATTTCCCCTATTGTGCCGACAAAAGTATTGTCAAAATAAACCTTTGCACTCTCATCTTTAACATTAAATCTCACAGTAACCGCCTTTATATAGTCGGAAGAATGTTCAACAACAACTCTCTTACGCTCTATCTTTTCTCTTAACAGCCCTTTTAACGGTTCAAGATGTTTGTTTATGTTTATCTGCTCACCTGCATTTATAGGAACCCTCACAGTATAGGTTCTGAACCCCTCTCTTTTGGCGGTAATGGTATGCGTTCCCGGTTTTACAACAAGAAATTTAGGCGAACCGTCAAACTCATCCGCTTTACCGACGTAAACCCCGTCAAGGAAAATACTCGCATCCTTCGGCCTGATATTAATGTCATAAGCGGCAAGACCTTTGTCTCTGTAAGAGTGAACGTCGTTATAGATTGCCGAACCAACAAGTATCCCAATCAAAGATGCGGCAAGAATTGCGGCGCCCGTGCCGTCCGTATCAATACCTCCGCCGGCGCTTACATATCCCCCGCCGACAGGATAAGAAGTTCCTCCTCCCACATAAACCCTGTGGCAGGAAATCATGGTTAAGGCAATTATTATTGCAAACGATATTATTTTTTTCATATTTTCCTCCATAAGCATTTTTTCATTTTTTTATTTTCAATTTTTGTGCCAATTTTCTATTCTTTTTTAAGGAAAAAGGAATACTTCTGAGAGTAAAATTCAACTTTCTCCCAATAATCCGGATTATTATAGCGTTTTTCAAGATAGGTTCGCAAAGGAAGAATTTGAGTTGCAGGCTCCCACTTAAAAGGCTTGTCTTCCCCTTCTTTGAAAACCTTTCCATCTTCCATAGCCCATGCAAACTCGGCAAGGCTCATATTTTCGGATTTCATAAGTTTTTCAAGAGCCTTTAACTTGCCGAAATCCTCGGGGTTGTCAAAGTAGAAGGCAACAGAGTAAATATAGGCATTGTGAAAGTGCTGGGGGGTATTTAAAAGAGCATGATATTTAAGCCTTATCCCCATAAGCATTATCAACTGCAAAGCCTCTTTTCCAAGCCCCAATCCGGGATAGTTTTGCCCGGGAAGTCTCGGTTTTTCTGGGGTAAATTTTCCCTTTATGTTTTGAAGGCAAAGCCATTCAATCTTTAACACGGGAAAAATGTCTTTAAAAGAGGTTTTTCTTACAACCAATTCCGCAATAAACTTTCCCTTTTTAAAAGGCGGCTCAAAAACCACAAGGTAATCAGACCCGTCTTCCCTTTTGCCTATTTTTACGTCAATTTCGTTAAAGCCTTTTTCCCTCAATTTGTTTACCATTCCGTATTTTTTCAAGGCAAGTTTGATTCCGTTTTTTGTATAAAAATTAAGAAACCTTTCTTCTTTTTTTTCGCCGAAAATATCTCCCAAAGACAACTCAAAGGCGCATCCCGAAGTTAATTCGGCGTATGTCAAATGCTTGTAAACCCACCTGAATTTCAAAGGAATGTTAAACATTCAATCCCCTTTTACAACCCATTTTATAAAGTTAAAGTAAAGTTTCCATGAGTTCTTGCCGTATCCGCCGCCTGCAACAACGCCCATGGGAATTTTACTCTTTTTGGCAATATTATACACAAATTTATCCCTTTCAAGCACTCCCTCGGTTGAAACATTGAAAGTCCCGAATGTATCGTCTTTGTGAATATCAGCCCCTGCTATGTAAACAATAAAGTCGGGGGAAAAAGAAGACAAAACATGGGGAAGGTAAAGCCTCAACTGTGTTAAATACTCCTCGTCCCCTGTCCCGTCCGGAAGAAGAATGTCCATATTGTTTTTCTTGTTTATCTCGTCCCAGTTGTCCCTGTGTATGGAAAAGGTAAAAACATCCTCGTTGTCCTCAAAAATCTTTGCCGTGCCATTGCCGTGATGATAGTCAAGGTCAACAACAAGCACTTTGATTTTCCCGAATTTTTTAAACAATTTAACTATTCCGACAGCAACGTCGTTTACCGGACAGAATCCCTCCCCCTTGTCCTTCTTTGCATGGTGAAACCCGCCGCCTAAGTTAAAACAAATTCTTTTTTCGCCGTAAGCCTTTGAAAATGTTTCAATAGTCCCGCCTGTAACATATTTGAAAAAGTCTATAATGTCGGTGTCAAAGGGGTTTGCGTAATCAAGAAAAAGTATTTCCGCAAGAAACATGGGGTCTTTGAGTTTTTCAACATAGGTTTTGTCGTGGACAAGAAGGAAATCGCTCCAATCGGCAGGCTTAGGCTCAATTATGTCCTTCGGTTTTAAAATTTTTTTGTTAAGCAACTCGTCCCTGATTTTCC
>JAMOUY010000077.1 GCA_027067895.1 Acidobacteriota bacterium | reverse complement strand
CCAACAATAGGATTTTTCGGTAAATTTTATCTTTTCGGCGCCGCTATTGACGCAGGTCTTTACTTTCTTGTAACGATTGCTTTGCTTACATCTGCCGTATCGCTTTACTACTATTTTAGGGTAGTTAAGTTTATGTATTTGAAAGAGCAGGAGTTCGCAAAAGAAATCACTCTTACCTTGAATGAGAAAGCGGTTGTTTTTCTTACTATTTTAGGCACATTGCTTGTTGGAATTTACCCCACTCCCCTCTTTGATGCAATAAAAAATGTTTTTGGCATGTGAATTTTAAAATTTAGTCTATACGAAAAAAGCCCCGAAAAATTCGGGGCTTTTTTTATTGGTTTTGTTTAATTTGTTTAGCCTACTATGTCGTCCAAATTGAATGAATCTTCCGGATTGGTTTCAATGCTTTCGGTTTCGTCGTCCTGAACTTTAAATTCAATTTGAAGTTGGTCAAGAGTATCCATAAAGATTGCTTTTAAGTGAAGTCTCTTTTCTTCGTCGTCCACTTCGCCAATCATTGTGTAAACCTGCAACAATGCGTTGTCGGGCGAGATTTTGATTCCTGTAACTTTTCCGCCATGGAAAAGGAAGGGCGAAGTAAATTCGTTTCCTTTTTGGAATTTTGCAATAAAACTGTCTTTCAATTCGGGGAAGGTTGCGTCAAGCAAATCAAGGAAGTTGTTGATTGCAAGCACAACAAGGTCTGTTTCCGGGTTGTTGTCGTCAACAAGGTCAAGCCCTACTTGGAGTTTTGACATTCTGTCAAGGAATTCAACAACTAATTCTCCCTTAATAATATCTCCGTGCTGGGGAGCGATTACTTCGGGGAAGGGGTTTAATGCCATAATTCTTTCAATTGTTTTGACAACCGCTTTTGTTGAAGGCATATAGAGTTGGTGAAACATTTTAATTCCTTCCCAAGATTCCTCTGTTGCGTAAATTCCTTCTCCCTGTCTTGTGTTAACTCCCGCCATAAAGTCTCCGGAGAAAAGAATTTTGCTTTCGTAGTCGTAAACCATCATTGCGCCTCTGAAATGGCAGTATCTTGCAGGCACAAAAGCCATTCTGTGTCCTGATTTTTTAAGCCTTAAAATGTATGAGTCAAAACTTTCAACCGTTTTTGTTCTCTTCGGAGGCAAGCCGTACATTTTTACAAGTCTCCAAGTGTCAACCGATGTTATAAGGTAAGACCTTGCCGCAAGTTTCATTATGTTACCTATGTTTGCCGTCAAATCGGGGTCTTGGTGGCTTAAAAAAACCATATTAACGTTTGCAATTCCCCCAATTTTTTCTTTTAAAAGTTTTAGCAAGTCTGGCATATCAAGCGCTGTGCCGGGGTCAAAAAGCATATTAACGCTTCTTCCCGTCGCATCCACAAACTTTTTCAAATAAATGTTTCTGTGGAAGTCCTCTTCTTTACTGCGAATCATATAAAATTCACGCCCGACTTCATAAATTTTTCCGTTCATGTTTTTACCCCCCAGTAATATCTTACAAAATTATTTTTGTAAATAATAAAACAGCAATTAAATTTTACTGTTTGCTCTGCTAATCAATTTTATTCTTTTTTTTATTTTTAGTAAATCTTTTTTTTGAAATTTGGTGTAAAATTTTGACAAAAAAAACTAATTTTTTTGACTGAAATCAAGATTTCTTTCTTCTTTTGTTTGGAAGTTGGGGTAAAATATTAAAAAAAGGAGGATTGTATGAAAAAAATAGTTTTGTTTATTTGTTTGTGTTTTTTTCTTTCTGTTTTTGCTTCGGAATTGAGAATTTATAATGACAAGTGCGTTTATTATCCGGATTCCCCTAAATCGTTTGTAGGGTTTAATTCCAATGTTGTTGTTTTTTGCGACAATTATAAACTTCCTCTTTTTAAGGGAAATAAAGTGGAAGGTGTTTCTCCTTTAAAAAAATTATTCGGAAAATATAAAGATTTGTCTTTTAATTTTGCAAAAGTTTCGGAAAAGAAAGCAATTCTTGAAAAAGCGGTTAACTCTCTTAAAGTTAGCGGAAGTATGGATTTGGCAAAGATTTTTGAAAAATCGGATTATTTTGCCTCAAAACTTGCAACTGTTAAAAAGGAAGAGCGTGATTTAAACGATAAGGTTTCTGCGTTGGTAAGCGAGATTAACAGAATGGCGCCTTCCGTGTATCCTTATTATTGCAATATTCCGAAAAAATTCAATTCCATAAAGTATCAATTCAAGGGGATTGATACGAAAATATCCAATAAAGTTTTCTTTGATGTGAATTCAAAAAGGGCGAAGGTTTTAAAACAGTTGACTTTGAAGAATTCAAGCGGGATTGATATTAAAGCGGATAAGATTTATGTTTTGAATATTTATTCGAGAAGGTATTTTTTTCCTATTGATTTTCGTCCGTGGGTTGTTAGGGAAAGAGTATTCGGTACAAGAAAAATGGTTGCAAGAAAGCCTGCGAATGAGACTTACAACATGGTCGGGGATATTCCGGCTGAGCCTTCTCCTGTGGAAAAACAGGCTGTACAGACAGAATCAAGGGTTTATATGCTTGAAAATGTAAATCTTTTTTCAGACGGACTGGAAAAGAATTTCAAAATAAAAGAAGGCATTGTTGGTTTTGAGAAACATCTTGTGGTTTATCCATATACGGATGTTAGAGTTTACAATGAATATAAGTTTAAACTTCCGTTTGAGGTTGATTCGCATTATTGGGAAGTTTCGGTTGGGAAGAAAAGTTTTTCAAACGTAAAGGGAATGTTTGATAAAGACAAGAAATTTTACCGTATATTTGCGGGGATTGATTATTCAGTTTTGGTTTCCAGAAAAAAGGATTTGAATTTTAAGGAAGAAAAGGGATTTTTTAGCAAGAAGAAAGTTGTTAAAGACGGCTATGAACTTGTGTTTAAAAATATTTCCGATAAAGCCAAAGATTTGAATGTTGTGGACAGAGTACCTGTGTCAGTAAAGGAAGATATTGTGGTTAGAGATGTTGTTATAAACGGAATAAACGATTATAAGTTGGGTAAAAAGGGAAAACTTTCTTTTAATTTGCATTTAAAGCCCGGCGAGGTTAAAAAAGTAAAGGTTACTTTTGTGATAGAGTATCCGGAAAATCAAAAAATTTGGTATTGACAAAGCGTAAATCCGCTTTTTGAATTTTGTTTGTTTGGGGGGGTTTGGGGTCTTATCTTTTATAGGCCTGAATCCCCTTTGTTTTTTTATTGAAAAATCAACTATTCCTTGTTTTTTCTACAAA
>JAMOUY010000076.1 GCA_027067895.1 Acidobacteriota bacterium | reverse complement strand
AATCTCTTCAACGGTAAAGTTTATTCTCTTTGCAAGCACGGTTATCTCGTTTGAGCCTACAACGTTTGCCCTAACGGAAAAGTTTCTCTTTGAAATTTTTTCCGTAACCTTAATCAATTCGCTAATCGGCTCATGGAAAGCGTTCGCAAGGAAAATACTTAAAATTGACGCAAAGATTATTGCTAAAATCCCGAATGTAATTGTCTGGGTTTTCATTTTTTTCACATACATATAGGCTTGGTCTTTTGGAATATAGGTTATTACTTTCATATCAAAACCGGGAACAAAACTTGAAGAAGCGATAATTTCTTTTCCTTGAAAAGTATCAAAAATTAGTCCCGAGGAATCTTTTTTCATATTGGCAATTGAAAATTTGTTTCCCACAAGGGTTGAATCCTTTGCGCCGATAATATTGCCCTCGTTGTCAACAATCAGAAAGTTATAACCTTCGGGAAGTTTTACTTTTAAGCCTGAAAAAACATTGTCCATATTAACGGCAATGGCAATTACTCCCCTGTTTCCGTCAACGTTTACGGGATAAACGAAAAACAAGTAGTATTTGAAAAATTGATTCAAATAAATCGGCGGGGATTTTATCTCCCTGTTTTCGTGAAGGCAGTTGATTATGTACAAATCAAGTTTTTCGTCAAGCGCTCGTTTGGTATAAAAATCCGTGTTTAAAGCAAAAACCTTGTTGTCTTCGGTATCTTTTATCAGTATGTAGTCAATTTCCGGCGTTTTTTCAAGAAAATCAACAAGCGTTTTTCTTTTATCAAGCAAAGTAATTATTTCAGGCAGACTTCTGTCTATTGAGTTAAAAAGAATTGTCGTTTTAACAGACTCAACCTTACTCTCCATCAGTTTAAGATATTTTTCGGTCTGAGTAGCAATAAGCCACGAAACTGTGGCGTGGGTCTGCTTTTGATTTGACAACAGGTTTTTTTCCGCAATGTTTATTAAAATAAAGTCAGACAGAATTAAAGGCATAACCGCCAAAAAAACCGAAATCACAAGCAAAACCTTTTTAATTGAGTATGTTAGAAAAAATTTTTTCAAAAAATCCGCTTTAAAAAAACTTTTTATTTTTTCCAAATCAAATTTAGTATTGTCAAATTTCATCTTTTACCCTGTAAACCTTCAATTTTTTATCAACGCCTTTTACCGGTTTTTCTCCCAAAAAGTCAATATTGAATTTGTCCCTAACAAGATTATAGCAGTTTTCTCCGATAATTATCTCACCGGGTTTGCAAATTGAAGATTCAAGCCTTGAAGCAATGTTTACCGTATCTCCCAAAACGGTGTAGTCCACCCTTTTGTATGAGCCTACGTCTCCCGCAACAACCTTGCCTGAATTTATCCCTATTTTTATCTGCAAATTATAACCTGTTTCCCTGTTAAAATCGGGAAGGGTTTTCTGCATCTCAACAGCGGCCTTAACCGCCCTTTCGGCATGGTCTTTCATTTTGTTAGGTGCGCCGAATACAGCCATAACGCAGTCGCCGATAAACTTGTCAAGCGTGCCCTCGTATTTGAAAACAATATCCGTCATTCTTGAAAAAAAACTGTTAAGCATTGCGGCAATTTCTGTCGGCGATAGTTTTCTTGAAAGAGATGTAAAGTCAACAATGTCCGCAAAAAGAATAGACGCTTCGGTTTCTTCCATCATTATTGAGCCTTCGTCGGTTTCTTCAAGAAGTTTTGACACAACGCTCGGGGAATGATAACGGGAAAGCCTTTCCCTAATCTGCATCTGCCTTTTCATTTCGTTAAAAAGCCTTACCTGTTCAATTCCTATTGCGGCAAACGAAGCCAAAACGGACAGAATTTTCAAATCTTCCTGAGTGTAAAGTTTTTCTTTAAGCAAAGCGTCAAGATAAATAACCCCGATTGTTTTGTTTTTGTCCCACATGGGAACGCACAATGCGGAACGAATTCCCTGAATTACTATGCTCTGTTTCCCGCTAAACCTCGGGTCAACCATGGCGTTTGTGGTTAAAATTCCGACTTTTTCGTAAAAAGCCTTCCTTGTTATCGTGGAAGAAAAAAGGTTTTCGGCACTTGCGCCGTCAACACCCTCTTCAATCTTTATCCCGTAAGGCACCAATTCTTTTTTATTGTTGTCCCACAAAAGAAGTATTCCTCTTGAAAACTTTAACCTTTCTCCGATTATGTCAAGAAGGGAATTGCAGATTGTTTTTAAATCGGTTTCGTAAATTAAAAGTTTTCCTATTCTCGCAAAAACGTCAATTAAGTCTTTTCTTGAATGGGTAAGTTCGTCTATGTCTTTCACAAAAGAACTGTCGTCAAAAACCCTGTCTTCATCTTCGTTTAATGCTCCATCAATTTTAATCGTTATGACAAACGGGCCCAATGTAAGTTTTGCGGTTTTTTTAAGTTCAAGTTTTTTTATCCTGACATTGTTGTAAAAAATACCGTTTTTGCTGTCCAAATCAACGATAAAATACCTGCCCTCCTGAGTTTTCTCAATTTTGGCGTGTTTTCGCGAAACATTAGGCGAAGACAAAACAAGGTCGCAGTCCGGACTTCTTCCGATTAAAATGCTGTCCTTTTCAAACTGCTTTACCTCAATTGTAATACCGTTATCAATTTCAATTTCTATCATCTTGCCTATTAGTTTACCATATTTAAGCCTTTTTTAAACAAGGGCTTTGCCAAACTTTTTAAGCCATTTTTCAGAGTTTTTCAATTCAACTTTTCCCGAATAAACACAGTCTTTTGCAATGCTTCTCGCCTCTTCAACAAGTTTTCCGTCCCTGATTATGTCTGCTATTTTAAAATCGGGAAGTCCCGACTGCTTTGTGCCTAAAAATTCTCCGGGGCCCCTTATTTTCAAATCCTCTTCGGCAATTCTGAAACCGTCGGACGTTTTTCCCATAATCTTAATTCTTTTGTATGCGGTTTCACCCAACCTATCAACAATTAAAAAGCAGTATGCCTGCTCAGTGCCTCTCCCTATTCTGCCCCTCAACTGATGCAGTTGGGAAAGCCCGAATCTTTCCGCATTTTCTATAACCATTATGTTTGCGTTTGGCACGTCAACCCCTACCTCAATTACCGTTGTTGAAAAAAGTATGTCAATTTCCCCATTTTTAAATTTCTCCATTACTTCTTCTTTTTCTTTTGACTTCATCTTTCCGTGAACCATTGCTGTTTTTAGGTCTGAAAAATAGGTTTTAGACAATTCCTCAAATTTTTCGGTTGCCGAAGTCAACTCAAGGGTATC
>JAMOUY010000075.1 GCA_027067895.1 Acidobacteriota bacterium | reverse complement strand
TAAGCCCGTTTGTTTGTTCAAGGGAATTGAATTTTTCAACCCCGAGTTTGAACAAAACGTTTGAGTAAGTCATTATGTAGAGTTTCAAAGGCATGGCGTTTTCTACAACCGAATGATAGCCGTTTTGGAAAAAATCTTCCAGCGAAAAACCTTTCTCCAACACCTCTTCCATAGCAAGCCTTATAACCTCTCCGTCGGCGACAGGGTCAGAAAAAGGCAGTCCTATTTCCAAAAAATCCAAACCCGCTTCCTTCACCGCATTTACGCATTCCAAAAATCTTTCCCTGTCGGGATAATCCGCCAAAAGATAAATTCCCCTCATAAATACTCCCTCACAGATTCCATATCTTTATCCCCTCTTCCCGAAAGGTTAATTAACACTTTTTGTCCCGCAAGTTTGTCTTTATTTTCCAAAACCCAGCCTATTGCGTGGGAAGATTCCAAAGCGGGAATAATCCCCTCTTTTTCCGAGAGTTTCTTAAAAGCGTAAACAGCCTGACTGTCGTTTACATATCCGTAAAAAACCCTTCCGCTTTCAAACAGAAAAGCATGCTGTGGCCCTATGCCGGGATAGTCAAGGCCTGCGGAAATTGAATGAACGGGAAGTATTTGGCCGTATTTGTCGGACAAAACCTTTGTAAAACTTCCGTGAAGTATTCCGTCGTCCCCCAAACCGATTGTTCTTGCATGCTCTCCCATTTTGTCCGATTTTCCTCCCGCCTCAACGGCAATCAAAGAAACATCGGTATCTAAAAACGCCTGAAAAATCCCTATTGCGTTGCTTCCGCCTCCGACACAGGCAACAACGGTATCGGGCAAATCGTTTTTGAAAAAATCCCTTGCCTCTTCCCCTATAACTTTTTGAAAATACGCAACCATCTCGGGATAAGGGTGAGGTCCCACAACCGAGCCTATAACGTAATGGGTTGTCTCAACGTTTGCCACAAAATCCCTCAATGCAAAATTTACCGCGTCTTTCAAAGTGCCTGCGCCTTCGTTTACTGAAATAACTTCCGCACCCAAAAGCCTCATTCTCTCCACATTCGGCCTCTGCCTTTCCATGTCAAGTTTTCCCATGTAAATTTCGCATTTAAGACCAAGTTTGGCGCATGCCGCCGCAGTTGCAACCCCGTGCTGTCCCGCTCCGGTTTCGGCAATTATTCTTTTCTTTCCCATGTGCTTTGCAAGAAGGCATTGGCCAAGAGTGTTGTTTATTTTGTGAGCCCCGGTATGAAGCAAATCCTCTCTTTTCAGGTAAATGTCGCAACCGCATTCTTCCGACAGCCCTTCCGCATAGGTTATAGGCGTAGGCCTTCCCGCAAATCTGAGCAACAATTCCTCAAATTGAGAGTTAAACAAACTGTCTTTTTTCAATTCCTCAAAAGCAAAAGCCACCTGTTCAAGCACGGGAATCAATGTTTCCGGAACAAAACTTCCGCCGTATTTACCGAAAAAACCGTTATTACTCTGCATTTCTCACCTCTTTGACAAATTGTTTCATTTTTTCAAAATCCTTAACCCCGTTTGTTTCAACTCCCGAAGAAACGTCAACCCCGACAGGGGAATACTTTTTTACAACTTCCCCCACATTTTCGGGACTTAATCCCCCTGCAAGAATAACGGGATAATCTGCTTTTTCAAGCCATTCTGGGAACTGCCTGAATTTTCCGTCTCCCATTCCCTTGTCGTATAGAAAAAACTTAAATTTTTCAACCGAAGGTTTTCGGGAAGAAGCGAAAATAAGGTTTTTCAAAGGCAAATACTCATACAACTGAACAAAATCAAAAAATTTAGCCGCAGGCTCAACCTCGCGGTAATTTATTCCAACCGCAACCGTTTGAATTTTCCCTTTGCAAAATTCGGCAATCTTCTTTGCCTTTTCAAAATCCACAAATCTTTTGCTTTTTTTGTGAAAAACAACGCCTATTGCCGTAAAACCGCTTTCAATTGCATATTCGGCATCGGTTAAACTTTTTATTCCGCAAACCTTTAAAAACTCAACCATAAATCAATTCCTTGATAAATTTTTCGGGATTTTCCGCCTTCACAACGGAAGTTCCGATTAAAAATCCGTTGGCGCCGGCTTTTTCAAGTTTAACCGCATCTTTCCTGCTCTTTATTCCGCTTTCGGCAATCTTTACAAAACCACGGGGAAGTCTGCTTAAAATTTCTCCGCAACGGTTTAAGTCTATTTTCATTGTTTTTAAATTTCTTGAATTTACCCCGACAATTGAAGGGTTTAAAAACTCAATCTTTTCAAACTCTTCCAAAGAATGGATTTCAAAAAGTATTTCCAAGCCAAACTTTTTCGCATAATCGGACAAATTTTTTAACTCTTCCCGGCTTAAAACCGCGGCTATTAAAAGCACGGCGTCCGCTCCGCATTTGTACGCGTTTTCTATCTGCTTTTCGGAAACTATAAAATCCTTGCACAAAATAGGAACGGATACAGTTTCGGAAACTTTTTTCAAATCGCTTAAACTTCCACCGAAAAATTCAGGCTCGGTTAAAACGCTTATTGCGGCGCAACCGCTGTTTTGATAAATCAAAGCCTGTTTTTCCGGGTCAATGTCTTTAATAAACCCGGCGCCGGGGGATTTTTTCTTTATTTCAAAGATAAATTTCCGCTCCAATATTGCTTTGGAAAACGGCAAAATCATTTTTTCGCGACTGCAATCCGCTTTTTCGTTCAGCAAGGTTTTTTTTCTTGAAGCCACGATTTTGTCAAGAATTGTCGGCATTTGCAATCTCCTTGATAAAAGAGTAAACCTTTCCCGAAGACAAAAACTCATTAGCCTTTTCAAAATTTTCTTTCAAATTTTCCGAAATTCCCAAACATTTCATAGCAAGAGCAACATTTAAGGCAACGGTTTTCACAGTCAAAGGGTCGCTTCCGTTTACAGTTCGCATAAATGCAAGTTCAGCCTCCTCGGGAGAATTTGCGGAAGGAACGGGAAAAGGCTCAAAAAAATCTGCGGGATTGATTTCAAATTTTTCTATCTCCCCGCTTTTCACGTCAAAGCAAACCGTGATGTCGTTTGTGGAAACCTCGTCGTAGCCGTCTTTTGAAGAATAAACTATAACCCTCTTTCTGTCTTTCAAAGCCACAACCTTTGCAATAAATTCAGCCTTTTTCAAATTGGGCACGCCGATAATTTGATAAGGAACGTCTGCGGGGTTTAAAAGAGGCCCGAGCATATTGAAAACCGTGGGAAATCCCAATTGTTTTCTGACAGGGGCAACGTTTTTCATTGCAGGGTGAAAGTA
>JAMOUY010000074.1 GCA_027067895.1 Acidobacteriota bacterium | reverse complement strand
CTTTTTCAAATTGGGCACGCCGATAATTTGATAAGGAACGTCTGCGGGGTTTAAAAGAGGCCCGAGCATATTGAAAACCGTGGGAAATCCCAATTGTTTTCTGACAGGGGCAACGTTTTTCATTGCTGGGTGAAAGTAGGGCGCAAAGAGAAAAACAAAGTTGTTTTTTTTCAAAATTTCAGAAGCACGCTCGGGATTAGACGAAAATTCTATGCCAAATGATTGAAGAATATCGGCCGAGCCGAAACTTCCGCTAACCGCCCTGTTTCCGTGTTTCACCACAGGAATTCCCATTGCCGCAAGGGTCAAGGCGGAAGCGGTGGAAATATTGAAAGAAGATTTGCCGTCTCCGCCTGTCCCGCAGGTGTCTATTGCCTTTATTCCGTTTAAATCCACTTTGAGTTTCCTTTTTTCAAGAGCATTTAACGCCCCTGCAACCTCTTCAACGCTTTCTCCCTTTACCGCCAAAGCGGTCAAAACAGCCGAAATTTCAACATCGGATAATTTGCCGTCAGCCATAAGGGAAAAAACCGCCTCGCTTTCCGATAAAGATAAGCCTTCGCCTGCCACAATTTTCTTAATCGCTTTTTTGTAATCCACAATTAAAGGTTTTTGAGAAGTCTGGCAGAAATTCAAGAAGTTTTTGACTATCTCCTCTCCTTTTTCGCTTAAAATTGATTCTGGATGAAACTGGACGCCGAAAAGCATGTTTTCCCTGTCCTCATAAGCCATTACCTCTCCGTCGCTTTCAGATACCGCTTTAACCTTTGGGTCTGAAACCGGAATATCCACAACAAGCGAATGATACCTTACCCCGGTAAAGGATTTCCCTATGCCGTCAAAAAGCACACTTTCGGAATATGGCTGAATTTTATCCGTTTTCCCGTGCTGAATTGTCTTTGCCCTTCTTATGTTATAGCCTTCAAAAAGTCCGATAGCCTGCATGCCGAGGCAAACCCCGAAAATAGGGATTTTGCCTTTGTAAAGTTTTATGTATTCAAGCAAATTTCCCGCATTGTCGGGAGAAGACGGGCCGGGAGAAAGAATTATCCCTTTGTATTTGAAAGATTTTTTAACAGGCTCGTTGTTTTTTACAACCTCAACATCAACCCCTGTATTTTTAAACAAAGCGTAGAGGTTATAGGTAAAAGAATCAAAATTATCAACAAGCAAATACATTTTAAGCCTCCATCTCTTCCATCATGTCAAAAGCGCCGAATAATGCGCCAAGTTTTCCCTCAACTTCGTAAAACTCTTTTTCGGGAATGCTGTCGGCGACAACTCCCGCGCCTGCCCTTATTACAGCAAAATCTTTTTCAAACAATGCGCTTCTAATCGTTATGCAGGTATCCAAATCGCCGGAATAGGAAAAATAGCCCACGCATCCTCCGTAAAATCCCCTTAAATTTTTTTCGGTTTCCTCTATCAACTCTATCGCTCTAACCTTAGGCGCCCCGGTTAACGTGCCGGCGGGAAACGTTTTTGAAAAAAGCGCAAAAGGGGAAAGGTTTTCTCCAAGTTCCCCCACAACCTCGGAAACAATGTGAATAACATGGGAATAAACCTCGGGTTCAAACATTTTAATCGGCTTAACTGTTTCGGTTTTGCATCCCGCATGCAAATCGTTTCTCGCAAGGTCCAAAAGCATTAAGTGTTCGGCCCTTTCTTTCGGGTCGTTTAGCAGTTTCTTTTTCAAATACTCAATATCTTCTCCATCTTCAATGGGAATTGTGCCTGCAATAGGTTTAAGCAAAGCCTTTCCCTTTTTTACCCTCAAATGGGTTTCGGGAGATGAGCCGCAGAGAACGGAATCACCGTCTTTTATGAAAAACAGATAGGGTGAGGGGTTTATTCTTCTCAAAGAGCGGTAAAAACTAACGGGATTGAGTTTTCCAAACACTTTGTAAAAATTGGAAATAACGCATTGAATACACTCTCCCCTTAAAATCTCTCCCCTAACATCGGCAACCATTCTTTTAAATTCGTCTTCGGAAAATTCCCTCTCAAAAACAGGTTTTGAAGAAGGTGAAACCTTTCTGCCCGACGAATTTTTCACAAGTTTTGCCAATTTAAGCGTTTTTTCTTCGGCAAAAGAATACGACTTTTCCACATCGCTTAAATCAATTGAGCATGCGGCATAAAGTTTGAATTTTGCGTTATCAAAAACGAAAAAAGACTGAACCTCAAAAAATGTGGCAAGTTTAAAATCTTCCGGAATATTTAAAGGTTTTCTTAAAACATTCATCAAATTTACCGCTTCATAAGAAAAATTTCCGACAAATCCGCCGGCAAAATCCCCGAATTCCTCTGTTGAATAAGCCTTTTCCCCTGCAAAAAGTTTGTCCAAATAAGCGAAAACATCGGTTTCAAATATCTTTGTTTTGCCGTTTATTTCCTCTTCTATTTTTTTCGGAAAAACCCTGATAACCCTTTCCGGGTCAACCCCTATGAAAGAAAACCTTGAAAAGGATTTGTCAAGGTTTGCGCTTTCAAGAAGAAAAAGCCTTTTTCTGTCGGAAAAAGCGTTGAGCAAAGTGATGGGCGTAACGGTATCACCTATAATCTCCCTGTAAACCACGGCACGCGTAAAGCCTTTGTCTTTCAAATCCTTTAAAAAATCCTTTTTCGGAAAAACCATTTTAACCTCCTTACAACAAAAAAAGGCCGTGAGGATTAACCCCACGGCCTTAAATCTATAACTCCGACGGCGGTATCCTCACAAACTTTTAAGTTTTACGCACCACCACCAGCCGGATTGTTTGCAGTTTGAAAAATTATTTTCAAAACGAATGACCAAAGCATCCTCCAAAAATGATTTTTAAAAATATAATACAAAACATTACCGCATGTCAACTAAAAACACATTTTTTTCGGTTTGTGCCTAAAAATTAAGACAAAAAAATTCAAACAAACCGTCAACCAAGCAGGCAAATTAAAAGTGTTGTTTTTCGGAAAGCAAAAATCAACTATTTGAAATCAAAAAAGTTTTTCAGTTTTTTCAAAAGATTTTTGTCGCTTACATCTCCTTTTAGAGGCGTAATTGAAACATAGCCGTTTTTCACCGCGGTTATATCCGAATTTTCTTCTCCGTCCCAAACCGCCGGCACTCCGCCTATCCAATAACTTTTTACCCCGCGAGGGTCAACGCATACCTCAACGTTGCCGGGATAAATCCTTGAAGAAAGAGAGGTTATTTTTTCCCCCTTAATCTCTCCCGAAGGATAGTTTATGTTTAAGAGAAAGGGAACACGTCCCTTAAACAAGGATATTTTTTCTAACAAAGACAAAAAATGAGTGGCGATTTTATCAATGTTTTCAAAGTCGTATGCGGAAACGGCTATTGAGTTTACGCCGTGAAAAAAACCTTCCATCGCACCCGCAACCGTGCCCGAATACCAAATATCCTCGCCCATATTGAAACCTCGGTTTACACCGGAAAGCACAAAGTCTATTTTTTCACCTTTCAGAAAATGAAACAAGGCAAGGTAAGTGCAGTCGGCAGGGGTGCCGTCAACAAGGAAAAAATTCTCCTCAATCTCTTTTACATGAAGAGGCTTTGTCAGTGTTAAAGAATGGGAACAAGCCGACATTTCCTGATGCGGGACAAAGACAAAAACCTTGTATCCGCCGTTTGTCAACGCATTTTTCAACGCCAAAACCCCTTTTGAAAAAGGGCCGTCATCGTTTACAAGAATAACCGTTTTCACAAATCACTCCGCATTTACAATTTCAACGCCGGTGTAGTAGTGTTTCAAAATCTTTCTGTAATCCCAACCTTTTAACGCAAGCCCGAAAGCACCTATCTGGCACATTCCGACCCCGTGTCCCCAAGCCTTTCCGACAAGGTAAACGCCTTTCAGATTTCCGTTTTTGTCTTTTCTTTTATACAACTCAAACTTGTTTTCCTTAACCTTGAAAAACCATCTGACTTTTAATCCGGAATAAATTTTGTAATAACTTCCGTTTTTCACCTTTATTTTTACAACTCTGCCGGTGTCGGTTTTTTCAAGAATTTCAATGTCTTTAACCTTTTTCCTGAAACCGAATTTTCTTGCCCTTTCGTTTAACTTGTCAATTGTAAGAAATTTATACCAAAAATAACCGCTTAAAAAAGAATCGGTTATCCCTTGTTGAGATTCGGGCGTTACAATTTCAATTGCAAGAGGAATGTTGTTTGAGTTGTAAATCACCCTGATTCTGTCCCCAACCCTTATGGTTGCAACAGGCACGGAAATTTCAACCTTGCCCTGATTGATAAAAATAAATTCCGGGTCTTCAAGCCCGAAGAGAAACTCTTTATCAACAATCATAAAATCCAAACCGTAATAATCAATACCCTCAAAGTGTTTCAAAACAGAATAGGCAATGCCCAAAACATCAATTTTTCTCGCATTTACCTTTGGCAAATCCTGAGTAATTAATTCGCTTTCAAAAAGAGGCTTTAAAGACTGGGTGTCAAATATCTGTATTGCAAGGTATTCCCCAATATCGCTCAACATTGAGGATTTTAAGGGTATCTCTTTCACATCAATACCCAAATATTTAAGCACCCTGTCAAGGTAAGCCTGCGCAAAGCCTTTTCCCCAGTATCCGTTTAAATCTTCAAGTTCGTTCTCGTTTAACAAACCCTTTGCCATTAAAACCGCTATTGCAAGGTAAGGCCGTGAAACATAAGGCGTTGAGCAAGAAGATACGGATTTACGTGCGGATATTGTTTTATGCGGGAAACTTCCTTCGCCGTCGCATTTTACCCCTTTTAAATAGGGAACTGGGCTTCCTCCGAAAATTTTCTCAACATCTTCGGTATGGCCTCCGCAATAAGCGGTAAACATAGCGTTAATCGGCTTTCCGTCATACACCATAATTTCTCCGGCAGTCTGGTCCACAGCCTCGCTTGAAAGATACCTTTCCGCATCAAAGCCTTTGTAAACCTGACAACTTTGAGTTGCGCAAATATCAAAACCCATTCTTTTAAACTGCCCCAGATTAAAATAGACATAGGTTCTTGCTGCAACAGCCTGAGCCTTTAACGCTTCAATATTCGGATAAAACTTCGGTCCCATTTCCGCGGGAACAACTCCGCGCAAATAATCTTCCACATCAACAACGTTGATTACGTTTAACTTTCCGTTATAAGCAAGAATTTTTATAAACCCGCGATACCTTGAACCGTTTACTTTTATAAAATTTTTTGATTTTAAAACCACTTCTTTATGGGAAACAAAAATTTTGTTGTACAGAGAATCAATAAGATAAATTGAAGAAGATGATGATGCGCCGGAAGTCTTGGATACCAAAAACACATCGGGAAAGGCTCCCATTTTTAAAGAATCCCTCAAAGCGCTTGCTTCCGCAAGAGTCTCAAAAGGACCGAGTCGGACAACGAATAATCCTTTTTTAGTCTTCTCAATAATCGGTTTAAAATCGGTTATTCCCGAAAGTATTGCTTTTGCTTTTTCAACAGAGGACTCTTTTCTAAAAACACCAACTTGAATATACCAACCCGAGGATTTTACCTTTTTTCGCCCCCTTTTTCTTATCCAGAAAAAAACTTTTGAATTGGCAGGGATAATGGCAACCCTTTTTGAGCCGGAAAAAACTTTTATGGAAGAAGAGGAAGATACAAATACCTTTTTCTTTTTCAAAAAAATTCCGACTTTTATTGTTTTTGCACACAAAATATTTGCGTTAACAAAGAGAAAACAAATTACAAAAAAAGTTTTTAATCTATTCATCAATTTTCCGATTTATACTCCTCTAAAATCTTTTCGGCTTTTTTCAAATCTCTTTCTCTTACAAGCACTCTATACACCGCAAGGTCTCCGAAAGTCTCGGGAATCATTGAAGTGCCTTTGTCGTCAACAAAAGCCTCAATTCCCTCGCTTTCAAGAAGCCCTCTTACTATTTCCGCCTCGTCTTTTTTTGAAAATCTTATAACTTCAACAAATTCTAACATTTCTCCTCCCTTCATTTGGCGCTTCCGGCAACCATAAGCCCCTTTGCCCCGGCCTGCCGGGAAGCATCCATAGCCTTGTAAACACGCTCATAATTCGCTTTCCTGTCAGCCTTAATAACAACTTCTTTCTTTTCGCTAACCGCCAACTCTTTCTTAATTTCGCCAAGCAACTCATTGTCTTTGATATACCTCTTACCTATATAATAAGCCCCGTCCTTGGTTATGTAAATAGTAACGTTTTTTTGTTTTATTTTTGTGGTTTTTACTTTTGACGACGGCAAGGTAAGAGGAAGCCCCACTTCTTCCTTAAAAGTGGTGGAAACCGCAAAAAAGAGAAGAAGAATAAAAACAACGTCAATAAGCGGCGATATGTCTATCAAAATTCTTGTTGATTTTTTCCCGTTTTCTTCCCTGAAATTCATTTTAAATTCTTAAAAATAGAAAATGTTTCGGTTTCAAGTTCAATGATTATGCTCTCAACCTTGTTGCTGAGAATGTTATAAAAAATCAAAAAAGGAATGGCAATGCTAAGTCCCGCCGCGGTTGTAATAAGCGCTTCCGAAATACCTTTTGCAAGCAAATCCGCGTGCCCCAAGCCTTTTGCAGAGATTACGGCAAAAACCTTAATCATACCGGTAACCGTGCCAAGCAGTCCAAGAAGAGGCTCAATTGAAACTATTGTAGAAAGCGTAGTAAGATTTTTTTCAAGCATTTTTGCAGATTTTTTTCCCACAGTTTCAATAAGTTCCTTTAAGTCTTCCTGAGGCAGGTTTCTGTTTTCAATAGTTTGCACAAGCAAGGGTTTTACAACCGAATTTGCATGTTTTTTAACATAGTTTAAAGCAAGGTCAAACTCGCCTTTTGCAAGATAATCTTTTACCTTTGAAAAAAGTTCCCTGTTTACAACTTTGTAAAACCTTAAATTCACAAATCTTTCAATAATTATGGCAAGCCCCAAAACAAATCCCCCCAAAATGGGAATCATAAGGGGACCGCCCTTTGATAAAAACTGAAACATATTAGTCAAGCCTGTAATTCGGCGCCTCTTTGGTAATTACAACGTCATGGGCATGGCTTTCCCTTAAACCTGCGTTTGTAATTCTAATAAACTTCGCCTTTGTCTGTAATTCGGAAATGTTTTTGCATCCGGCAAGCCCCATGCCCGAACGCAAACCGCCGATAAGTTGGTAAACAATTCCGGACAGATTTCCTCTATACAGCACCTGTCCCTCAATTCCTTCGGGAACAAGTTTTGTTTTCTCAACATCGGCACTCTGAAAATATCTGTCCGCGCTTCCCTTTTTCATTGCCCCGATTGAGCCCATTCCCCTGTAAGTTTTGTATGTCCTTCCCTGATAGTAAACCGTTTCTCCGGGCGCTTCGTCGGTGCCTGCAAACAAACTGCCAATCATAATGGAATCTGCGCCTGCAACAAGAGCCTTTGTAATGTCGCCTGAAAATTTAATCCCGCCGTCCGCAATCAACGGGGTTTTATACTTCTTGCAAACCTTCGCCGCCTCTGAAACAGCGGTAATCTGCGGCATACCGCATCCGGTAACAACCCTTGTTGTGCATATTGACCCGGGGCCTATGCCCACTTTTACGACATCGGCGCCGGCTTTTATCAAAGCCTCGGCACCTTCTCCGGTTGCAATGTTTCCCACAATAAATTCCATTTCGGGATATTTTTTCTTTAAAATTCTCGTCGCTTCCAAAACTGCGGCAGAGTGTCCGTGGGAAGAATCTATTACAAGAATGTCCACGTTTTTCTTTATAAGTTCGTCGGCTCTATCAAGGTAATCGCCTGTAACCCCTATTGCCGCGCCGACTCTCAGTCTGCCCAATTCGTCTTTGCACGCATGGGGATATTGGATTTTTTTCTCTATGTCTTTTACCGTTATCAGTCCCCTTAAATGAAAATCCTCGTCAACAACAAGAAGTTTCTCAATTCTGTGTTTATGCAAAATCTCCTTTGCCTGCTCCAAAGTTGTGCCAACAGGGACTGTCACAAGGTTATCCTTTGTCATCAAGTCTTTTACCTTTTTGCTTAAATCGGTAACAAACCTTAAATCCCTGTTTGTCAAAATTCCAACAAGTTTTCCACCCGGCTTGCCGGACTGGGTTACCGGCACTCCGGAAATCTTATACTTTGCCATCAACTCTTCCGCCTGATAGATGGAAGCGTCAGGGGATATTGTAATCGGGTCAACAATCATTCCCGATTCCGAACGCTTCACCTTGTCAACTTCCTCAGCCTGCTCTTCAATTGTAAGGTTTTTGTGGATAATGCCTATTCCCCCCAACTGCGCAATGGCAATTGCAAGCCTTGATTCGGTAACCGTATCCATTGCCGCGCTTACCAAAGGAATGTTTAGTTTGATTTTAGGGGACAAAACCGTTGAAACGTCAACATCGTTGGGATGAACTTCGGAATATCCCGGAACAATTAAAACATCGTCAAAGGTTAACGCAATTTCCGGCATTTTATCAAGCATCAATCACCTCTCATTCCTTCCACAACATTTTTTATATTTTTTCCCGCTACCGCATGGGCAGGGGTCGTTTCTTCCGACTTTAGGCTTACCCCTTTTAACGGTGGCGACAACAGGCGCCTGTTTGTCTTTAACACTTGCGTGAAGAAGTCTCTTCTGTTTGGCTTTTGCCTTCCTTTTCTCTTCCCTGACCTGCTCTTCCGTTGCGGGCTGAATCCAGTAAAGCATTTTAATAATGTTGTCTTCAACCCTTGACATCATTTCTTCAAACAAAGCAAAACTTTCTTTTTTGTACTCAATAATCGGGTCTTTCTGGCCGTATCCCCTTAATCCGACTGCGTCTTTTAAATGGTCCATGTTAAGCAAATGGTCTTTCCAATGCCTGTCAAGGAATTGAAGGGCAACAAACCTTTCGTGCATTTTAAACATTTCTTCGTCGCCGATTTTCTTTACCTTTTCCTGATAGGCTTCTGTAACCCTTTTGTACATTTCGTCCGTAAGTTTGTTTCTCGGGATTTTCCTTACTTCATCGGGGCTTATGTCGTAAGCAAAGTATTCTTTTATTTTCTTTGAATAATCTTCGGCATTCCATTCGTTCGGGTGTTTGGGGTCTCCGATGTATTGGTCTTCAAGCCATTCAAGAATTCCCCTTGTCAATTCAAAAACATAGTCTCTTACGTTTCCTTCCAAAACCTTTCTTCTCAGTTTGTAAAAGGTTTCCCTCTGCTGATTCATTACGGAATCGTATTCAAGCAGTTGTTTTCTTATCTCAAAGTTTCTGTTTTCAACCTGTTTTTGCGCTCTTTCAATTGATTTGGTAATCATGTTGTGCTGAATGGGGACTCCCTCTTCCATTCCCAACCTTTGCATAATGCCCGATATTTTGTCCGAACCGAATATTCTCATCAAATCGTCTTCCAAAGACAGATAAAACCTTGAAGCACCGGGGTCTCCCTGCCTTCCCGAACGTCCTCTCAACTGATTGTCAATTCTTCTTGATTCGTGCCTTTCACTGCCTATAATAAACAATCCGCCTGCGTCTAAAACTTCCTGTTTTTCTTTTTCGCATTGCTTTTTGTATTTTTCAAAGATTTCTTTCTTTTCCTCTTCGCTTAACTCCTTGCCTGCCGCTTCCAACTTTTCTATCTCGGATTTTGCAAGCATTTCCGGATTTCCGCCTAAAACAATATCGGTTCCTCTACCTGCCATGTTTGTGGCGATGGTTACGGAACCTTTTCTTCCCGCCTGAGCGACAATCTCAGCCTCTTTCTCATGGTGTTTGGCGTTTAGAACCACGTGTTTAACGCCTTTCTTTTTAAGAAGGTTGCTCAACTGCTCGGATTTTTCAATTGATATTGTTCCCACAAGGACAGGCTGTCCTTTTTTATGAAGTTTTTCAATATCGTTTACAATAGCGTTAAATTTTTCCCTCTCAGTCCTGTAAACCACGTCAGGATGGTCTTTTCTAATCATAGGCTTGTTTGTGGGAATGACAATTACGTCCAAATCGTAAATCTTTTTAAATTCCGCCGCTTCTGTATCCGCCGTTCCCGTCATACCTGCAAGTTTTTCATACATTCTGAAATAATTCTGAAATGTAATTGTTGCAAGGGTTTGGTTTTCGGACTGGATTTTAACGCCTTCTTTCGCTTCCAACGCCTGATGCAAACCGTCGGAAAACCTTCTTCCCGGCATAAGCCTTCCGGTAAATTCGTCAACAATTATAACTTCGTCATCTTTTACAATGTAATCAACATCTTTTTGAAAAAGGGTATGAGCCTTCAAAGCTTGCTCAACACAGTGAAGCAATTCAATATTGGAAGGGTCGTAAAGGTTAGGAACACCCAAAAGTTTTTCAGCTTTGGCTATACCTTTTTCAGTTAAAACAGCAGTTCTTTCCTTTTCGTCAACTTCGTAATCTTCCCCCGGCGTAAGTTTGGGAATTATTGAGTTTGCAATGTAATATTTTTCCGTGGATTCCTCGGAAGGGCCTGAAATTATAAGAGGGGTTCTCGCTTCATCAATCAAAATAGAGTCAACTTCGTCCACAATTGCGTAGTAGTAATCCCTCTGAACACAGTCTTCAAGGTAATACTTCATGTTGTCCCTTAAATAGTCAAAACCGAATTCGTTGTTTGTCCCGTACGTTATATCGCAGTTGTAGGCTTCCTTTCTCTCTTGGTCGTCAAGCCCGTGTTTAATAACTCCGACAGACAAACCCAAAGCGTTGTAAACCTTGCCCATCCATTCCGCGTCCCTCTGTGCAAGGTAATCGTTTACGGTAACAACGTGAACTCCCCTGCCTACAAGTGCGTTTAACACGACAGGCAAGGTTGCCACAAGGGTTTTACCTTCACCAGTTTTCATTTCGGCTATTTTTCCTTCGTGCAAAACAATTCCGCCTAACAACTGAACGTCAAAATGGCGCATATTGAGTTTTCTTTTTGCCGTTTCCCTTACAATTGCAAAAACGTCGGGAAGTATTTCGTCAAGAATTTTCTGCAAATTCTCTCCGTCCTTATACCTTTTTTGGACATCTTCTTTGTATTTTTGAATTTTGTCTTTCAACTCTTCGTCGGAAAATTTTTCATATTCGCCTTCAAGGGAATTTATTTTCTCAACTATGGGCCATCTTGATTTAATATACCTGTCATTTTTTGTTCCGAATATTTTTGCCATTAACGATGAAATCATGGTTATTACCTCTTTAAATAAGTTTTCAAATTGATTATATCAAAAAAGGGATTCTAAAAATGCATAATTTCGCTAATTATGTAATCCTTGGGATTAACAGGTTTGCCATTTACAAGAATCTCAAAGTGAAGATGGGGACCTGTGCTTCTTCCGGTATTTCCAACAGTGCCTATAACATCGCCCCTTTTAACTCTCTGTCCTTTTTTCACAAAAATATCTTTCAAATGACCGTATCTGGTAGTTATGTTGTTTTGGTGACTTATTACAACAGAATTTCCGTACCCCTTTGTTTTTCCCGCCTTTGTAACTATTCCGTCGGCCGGCGCAATTATAGGCGTGCCCCTTCTGGCCGAAATATCTATTCCCTTGTGGAATGCTCTTTTACCGGTAAACGGGTCAATCCTATATCCGAATCCGTCTGTAATAAAGCCTTTTACAGGCCATATTGACGGGGTTTTCCTTAAAATATCATTTTTGTTTTTGTAAATTTTGCTAAGTTTTTTGTACCCTTCAAGCAGTTTTTCCGCTCTTTTATTCATAGAATCAAGGTCTTTGTTTAAGTATTCGGCATAAGGGGAAAATACATAGTCAGAACCTCCTATGCCCAGAGGGTCGTCGTCAATAGGAATATCGGCACCAACAAGAAGGGCAAGTTTTTTCGCTTTATCTGAAAAGAAATTCAGTTTTTCTTCAAGGTTATCCGCCGTTTTTTGATATTTGGCATTTACTTTTTTAAGGATTTCAACTTCTTGTCTTAATTTGGCAACCTGTTGTCTTTGAGCGGAAGTATAGATAAAATGAACAAAGAGAAAAACGAAAAAAATTGCAAGAAATATCGCTCCCCCTGCAAGAAACCTAAACTGCTTGGTGGAAACGGTAACTTTTTTTACCTTGCCGCTATCAACCGGAACAACGGTTATAATATACTTATTTTTCATAAACCTTCCTCAATTTGTATGGTATATAAATCAAGGTTGTGTGTCAATAAAAAATGCATTTTTTTTTATAATTTTGTCATTTTTTAATCTTCTTTTTCAACAGCCTTGTTTAACGCTTCCATCATTTTTTCAAACTTTTCTCCCGTAACTCCGCTTCTGTCGGCATTTTCTTTTATTGTCCCCCAAACAGGTTCACCGCATATTAGACAGGGAAAGTCAAAATCCATGAAAATCCTTACAGTCTGCGGATATTTTTGAATTACGTCTTCAACAAGGTCTTCCGGTTTTATTGTTGCCATTTATTCCTCCTTACAAACTTATTGCAAAATTATAACCGCTTAAAACATTATTGTAAATACAGGCAAAATGTTTCCGTTTTTATTCCAGTTTATTTTTGCAAAAAGAAATTATTCCATTTTCATTTTTAAACAAGTAAACAAAATATCTGCAAAACGGGATATAAAATCCGACAAATTCAACTAATTGTTGATTAGAATGTTGTCTTCCAAACTATTTTTCCTGCATTAAAACTCTGAATATGTCTCCCATAGAATTTGGAAGAAGAAGGGTTTTCAACTGAAAAGAATCTTTTAAAGACAATTCTTCTCCGTCTTTCAAAACCTCAAACAAACCGTTATCAAGAAGAAAATTCCTTTGATTTTTAAAATAAATACTTTCAATTCCGTATTTTTTTCCGTAATGAATAAGGGCATCAAAGTTTACATGGGACGTTATGTCCATTTCACCTTCGTATTGGAAAATATTTTCATACGCCTTATGCTTGTAATACCCCATTAATGTACCCCTGTTTCTATCAGGGTGATACAACTCATCCTGCCCGTATCCGTAATCAACGGTAATCATTTTAAGTAAGTTAAATTTTTCTGAAATTTTTGAATAAACCTCTTCTATGTCGGAATTTATTTCAAATTCGCAATCTTCGCAAAGTTTTATATTTAATTCCTCTATCTCTTTTAACACTTCCCTT
>JAMOUY010000073.1 GCA_027067895.1 Acidobacteriota bacterium | reverse complement strand
TTCGTGCCTTATTGAAGAGAAGATATTTGACAGATTTTCTATGTAATTCATTTCTTCCGCAATGGATTCAAGCCTTTTTTGTTCGGTAATATCCTTTAAAAAAGCCCATTTGTAATTTTCGGTTGTGTAGACATTGTATTCAAGTATTTTGTCTTTTACCTTTAATTGATGAGGTTGTTTTTTGTCTTTTTGTGTTTTGTCCAAAAACGTCCATAAATCTTGATGGTTTTCTATTTGAGTGCATTCCGAAAGCATTTTTATGGCGTTTTCATTCCAGAAAATCGGTTTGTTTTCCGGGTGTTTGAAAATAATAATTCCTATTTCGGAAGTAAACATTATTTCGGAGCATATGCAGTTTTGATTTTTTATTTGCAGGGAAAAACACCCTAAATCGTTCTCTTGAATACTTTCCATGCTATAAACCTAATACAGAATGGGTATAATGTCAATTGTCATTTTCATATTTTTTGTTTTTAGGGCTAATTTTTTTAGAAATTTGTATGTTTTTTAAATTGTGGTTTGTATAAACGTAAAAAACTATAACAAAAATTGAATTTAACATGTTAGGTGGATAATAAAATTTGTTTCTTTTAAATTGATTTGTTTTAGCATTGAGACAATATCCTGCGTGTTAACGGGAAGAATTTTTACGTTTCTCTTTTCAGCCTCTTCAAACACTTCTTTTGTTATGGGCATTGCCCTGTAAAAACCTGTGCCTATTATTAAAGTTTTGCAGTCCCAAGGAATATTTTCCTCTATTGTCAAAGGGGTATGCCCGAATTTAGGTTTATATTTTCGGGAAACGCTTTTGTCCCTTAAAGATATTTTCCCTTTGTTTATAACAATATCTTCGGTAAATGTTTTGCCGTCTATTTCAATTGTGCCGAAGGAAAGTTTTTCAATTTTCACTGTTGCGCCTCCCTTGCGGAAACATTTGCCTTAAAATACCCGGTGCAAAAATTTGCTTTCCGCCACTTATAATTAAAACAGTAATTCACGTTTCTGACTAATATTTTATCAAAAAATAAATTTTGTAAAAGGCAACATTGTGAAAAGCATTGATAAAAGAATAAATTTAATATAAAATCTAACTATCAATTAAGGTATAAGGAGAAAAAAATGCTTAATTTTCTAACCTCTTTTTTGCTTGTTTTAAGCCTTACATTAGGTTCACAGATGCCTGTTGTAAAACTTGCCGGAGATGACGGCGGTCTTGTTAACGGAAAACCTTTTTCAACCGAAATGATTAAAGACAAAGTTTATTTATTTTTCTATGTTGACCCCGATGTCAGGAAGAAAAACGATGATTTTGCCAACAAAATAAAAGCTCAAAATTTTCCGAAAGACAAATTCGGTTCAATCGTTGTTATAAACATGGCCGCTACATGGCTTCCCAACTTTGCTTTAAACAGAGTTGTCAAAAAAAAGCAAAAAGAATTTCCCGATGCCATTTATGTTAAGGATTTCCACAAAACTTTTGTAAAAAAATGGAATTTGAAGGACGACGAATACAATGTTTTGCTTTTTGATAAAGACGGCAAATTGATTTTTTACAAAGCGGGAAAACTTGACGATAAGGATACCCAAGAAGTTATCAAATTAATTAAAGAAAATTTATAGTTTTTTTGATAAAAAAAATTATTTTTTGAAAATTTTTCGTTGACAATTTTTACTTTTTTGTATAAATTGAAGGGGTGATGAATATTTCGGAGGTAGTTATGAAAAAATATATTTGTGAAGTTTGCGGTTATATTTACGACCCCGCAGTTGGAGACCCGGATAGCGGTATTGAGCCGGGAACCCCTTTTGAAAAAATACCCGACGATTGGGTTTGCCCGCTTTGCGGCGTGGGCAAAGAAGACTTTGTCCCTTACGAGGAAGACTAATCCTGATAAATGATTTTTTAAGCCCCCTCTTTGGGGGCTTTTTTTTGAAACAAAATCAAATTAAAATAGGTAAACTATTATAAATACCATTCAGGGGAATTTATGTTGGAAGTAAAGAATTTAAAAAAGTCATACGGGGATATAAAGGCTTTAAACGGCATTTCTTTTCTTGTGGAAGAAGGGCAAGTTTTCGGCTTGCTTGGTCCGAACGGAGCAGGCAAAACAACAACTTTTAATCTTATAGCAACCCTCTTAAAGCCTGACACAGGCAATATTCTGTGGGAAGGAAAAAGCATTTTTGAAAACAAAACCGCATGGCGAAAAAGTATGGGCTTTGTCCCTCAACATCTTGCGGTTTACAAAGAGTTGACTGCCTTTGAAAACATAATGCTTATGGCATCCCTATATGGCCTTAAAGGAAAGGAAGCAAAAGAAAGGTGCATCTATTTGCTTGAAAAAATAGGGTTAAAAGAAAGAATGAATGATAAGGTAAATTCTTTTTCCGGCGGAATGGTAAGAAGGCTTAACCTTGTCATGGGGCTTGTCCATAATCCGGATATTATACTTCTTGACGAGCCTACGGCAGGAATAGACGTCCAGACAAAGCATAAGATTTATGAATTTATCAGGGAATTGACAAGCAAGAGAAAAACCGTACTGTACACTACCCACCTTTTGAAAGAGGCCGAGGAGTTGTTTGACACTGTTGCAATAATTGACGAGGGGGAGATAAAGGCTATCGGAAAGGTTGAAGACCTTGTTTCAAAGCATGCGCCGTCAATTATCCTCGAATTAACCCTTTCGGATTTTGACGGAAAAGAAATTTCTATTTCCGATTTGGGGCAAGTAAAGGATAACGTTTTGAAGACGGAAATTGATTCCCGGGAAAAGATTGCGCCGGTTATTGAGGAATTGATTTCAAGAGGGATAGAGGTTAAGTCTATAAAAATAAAGGGCGCATCTCTTGAAACTGTTTTCCTAAATCTAACAGGCAAGGAGTTAAGGGATTGAGAGGCTTTTTTAGGTTTGTATTTTACGATTTTAAAAGAAAATGGGGCGCGCCTTTTACCATAGCAATTTTTATTGCTCTGCCTGTAATTCTTGCACTTTTAATGAGTACAATTTTTGGAAACGGGAAAAAAGTAAAGTTTTTACCCCCCAAAATAGCATTGGTTAACAAAGACAACGGTATTGTTTCAAAAACAATTGTAAGGTTTTTGACCGACGAGAGAATGAAAAAAGAATTTAATTTTGTTTTAATGGATTTGCAAAGAGCAAGGAAAAAAATGCTAAAAGACGAATTTTCCGCAATTGTAATTATTCCGAAAAATTTCACTTCCGATTTTTTTGATGAAAAATGCCCTGAAATACTGCTTATTGAAAATCCGTCCCAAG
>JAMOUY010000072.1 GCA_027067895.1 Acidobacteriota bacterium | reverse complement strand
TGCCGCGGATTTTACCATAACGTCAAGAATTTTAAGAATTGTTGAGATAATAACATACGCTTTCAATATAATCTTTATGCCTTTAATTGCGGAAAAGGTTGCGGAAAAAGATTTCAAACTTTTAAGGGACTCTCTTTCCCCCTATCAGGATATAGTGGTTTTTCTCGGTTTAATCGGCGGATTTTTAATGTTTGCGCTTTCAAAGTTCCTCATTTTAACGTGGCTTCCCCAAAGGTTTGCCCCGTCGGTGCTTATACTTGAAATAATGTCTCCGGGGGTTTTCTTTTATTTCTACTTTGTTATGTTTAGAAGTATAATCCATTCAATAGACGAAAAACCGGTGCAAACATACATTGAATTGGCAGGCGTTATTGGATTGTTTATAACATTTTTCAGCCTTTACAGACTAAATATCCGCCCTGCATATTCAATATCTTTAAGCGTGAACATTTACTTTTTCGTAAAAGCACTTTATTCCTTTGTCTTTTTAAACAAAAGGCTGAAACTTGAAAACAAAACCGCAATGTGGATTTTAAATACGGCGTTTTTAATTGTTTTATGCTTTGTTTCAAAGAAAAACCCCGTTTTTGCCTTTGCTGTTTTTCTCATTGCAGAAGGGTTTATTGCATACAAATACTATCTGCCGATAATCAGGTTTAAAAAATAAAAAAGGGGGCAAAAAGCCCCCGCCAATTCAAAAGTTAAAACTTAAACAAGTTCAAGTGCGCTGAAAAAGTATGAAATTTCGTATTTTGCGGATTCGGTAGAGTCAGAGCCGTGAACGGCGTTTCTCTCAATGTTTTCCGCAAACATTTTTCTCAAAGTGCCCTCTTCGGCGTTTTCCGGATTTGTGGCACCCATTAAATTTCTCCATTCGGAAATTGCGTTTTCCTTTTCAAGCACCATAACAACAATAGGGCCTTCCGACATAAAATCGGTTAAGGAATTGAAAAAGGGCTTTTCTTTGTGGACATAGTAAAAGCCTTCGGCTTTTTCTTTTGTAAGTTTAATCTTTTTAAGCCCGACAATCTTGAAACCCTTTTCCTCAATTATTGCGAGAATTTTTCCCGCATAACCCTTTGATACGGCATCCGGCTTAATAATTCCAAGTGTTCTTTCCATCTTTAAAATCCACTCCTTACCTGTATTTTTTTCCAACTTCGTAGCCTAACTCAAAAGCACGAATGTTTATGGCCTCGGTTCCCTTGGGAACCCTGCTCAAAATAGCCTCTTTCATTACTTCCGGCTTAACAACTTCTGTAACAGCAACAACTATACCCGTTGCAATAACCGATGTGGTAACGGTTAAACCAATCTCTTTTTCCGCCAATTCAATAATGGGAACCCTGATTATTTTTCTTCCGTCTTCCCTTACGTTTTTCACAAGGTTTTCTTCAAGAATAACCAAGGTGTCGTCTTTCAAATCGGTGTAATAGAGGTCGTAAGGTCTCTGCGCGGTTGCAAGAAATAAGTCAAGTTTTGTAGCCCTGTTAAAGAGAATTTCCTCTTCGCTTATTACAACGTCAACTTTTGTGGGACCTCCCCTAACCTGAGAGGTATAGGTGGGACTTTGAACGGCGTTTAGCCCCTGCATAATTGCGGCTGTGGCAAGAAAGGCACCAGCCGTTATAATTCCCTGTCCTCCGATTGCGCCGAATCTTGCTTCAAAGTGAAAAGACATACCTTACTCCCCTTTTAGTGATTCACAAAGTTTATAGTAAGAATCGGTAAATTCAGGCTTTTCAATATCAACAAATTCGCCTGTTATAAACTTACCGGCCAATTCTTCTTCGCTCATTTTCTTAGCCTTAGCCAAAGGCACGGTGTGCTCTTTTATCCAGTCAAGCATTGCATGAGGCGATTTCATTTTGTTCCTTCTTCCAAGGTTAATATGGCAGTTGGAAACAGCCTCAACAACGGAACAACCTTTATGCTGCAAAGCCTTTTTTATGTATTTTGTCAGAATAACCGGCTTTAAAACAGATTCTCTCGCAACATAGGTTGCGCCTGCGCCTATTGCAAGGTTAACAATGTCAAACTGGCTGTCATAGTTTCCGTAAGGCGTTGTCTGGGTTTTAAATCCCGTCGGGGTTGTGGGCGAATACTGTCCGCCTGTCATTCCGTAAACGTTGTTGTTGATAACGATTATGGTTAAATCAATGTTTCTTCTGCATGCATGGATAAAGTGGTTTCCGCCGATTGCGGTCTGGTCTCCGTCTCCGCCGAACACAACAACGTATTTGTCAGGCGCGGCAAGTTTGATTCCTGTGGCAAAGGCAACAGGCCTTCCGTGGGTTGTGTGCATTGTGTTGAAATCAATGTATCCGCTAATTCTTCCGGAACATCCAATACCGGAAACAACAGCCATGTCGTCCTTTGAAATATTCAACTCATGAACCGCTCTGAAAAAAGCCTGCAAAATGGCTCCGTCTCCGCATCCGGGACACCATTGCAGGTTTCTGTAATCCTGCCTCAAATAATACTCGTAATTTATATAACCAGCCATTAGAATACCTCCTCAAAGCGGGAAACAATGTCGGTAGGCGATACGGGCGTGCCGTCAACCTTCAACAAGTCTTTTATAGGCAATCTTCCCTTGTTTACTCTTTCAACTTCAAAAATAATCTGCCCAAGGTTTGCTTCTGCAACCAAAATTCCCTTATATTTCCCGGAAGCAATAACTTCTTCCAATTGTTTGTCGGGGAAAGGCCAGATTGTAATGGGTCTGAACACACCTGCCTTAATTCCCTTTTCCCTCAACATTTTGGAAGCAAGTTTTGCGGCTGCGCCTGTTGAACCGTAAGCAAAGATTACGTAGTCGGCATCGTCCATGTTGAACAATTCGTTTTTAACAATTTCGTCAACATGGTTTTCAACCTTTTTCATCATTCTTTCCTGCTGCTGCCTAATCATGTCTTTTTCAATTGTGGGATAGCCGTATTCGTTGTGGTTCAATCCGGTTAAATGGAACCTGTATCCCCTGAAAAATGCTCCCATGGGGGGAACGTCTCCCTTGCTCATGTCAAAGGGTTTGTATTTTTCACCCTCTTTGGGCATAAAGATTTCCCTTTCAACAATGTCAAGGTCTTTGGGGTCGGGAAGTTCAACCATTGTGTTCATGTGTCCCAAAATTTCATCGCCTAAAATAAAGACAGGTGTTCTGAATTTCTCCGCAAGGTTGAAAGCCCTCACCGTTTCGTAATACATTTCCTTTGCGTTTCCGGGAACAAGTGCAATTGTGGGATGGTCTCCGTGAGTTCCCCACCTTGCCTGCATAACGTCCGACTGGCTTGGTGCGGTGGGAAATCCCGTTGAGGGACCGCCTCTCATAATGTTTACAATTACAACGGGTGTTTCGGTTATGCACGCATATCCTATATGCTCCGCCTTCAAAGAAATTCCGGGGCCTGACGATGCAGTCATTGCCTTAACGCCTGTCCATGCAGCGCCTATTGCCGCAGCCATACTTGCAATTTCGTCTTCCATCTGGACAAATGCGCCGCCGACTTTCGGCAACTCTTTTGACATTACCTCCATAACTTCCGAAGAGGGAGTAATGGGGTATCCAGCATAAAATCTGCATCCCGCGTCAATAGCCGCAAGGGCTATAAGTTCGTTTCCCGTATATACCCCTTTCCTGTTAGTCATTTGTTTCCTCCTCGTCTATACGAATAGCAAAATCGGGACATCTCATTTCACAAGTTTTACAGCCAATGCAGTATTCTTCGGCATCAACCTTTGCAACAACGCCGTAAACAGAAAACTTGTTGTTTACAAGTTGCAATGTGCCTGTCGGACACACGGCAACGCATATTCCGCATCCTTTGCAAAGGTCTTCGTAAACCTTTACCTTGTGAGGAACTTTACTCGGCTTTTTACGCCTTTTAAGAGCCTCTTCGTTGATTCTTCTATCTTCCGAAGTCATATCAATACTCCCTTATTTTTTCAATGCGTTAAGCATTGTTTCGCCAATTTCGGCCGGGCTTTTTACAACGTGAACACCGGCAGCGGCAAGGGCTTCCATTTTCTCTTTGGCAGTTCCCTTACCTCCGGCAATAATCGCACCGGCATGTCCCATTCTTTTCCCCTTAGGTGCGGTTTGTCCCGCAATAAAGGAAACAACGGGTTTTGTAACGTTTTCTTTTATAAACTCGGCAGCCTCTTCTTCCGCAGTTCCGCCTATTTCACCAATCATAACTATGCCTTCGGTATCCGGGTCTTCCTGAAAGAGTTTTAAAGCGTCAACAAAGTTTGTGCCGTTTACCGGGTCTCCGCCGATACCTATGCAAGTTGACTGTCCCAATCCCCTCTGGGTTAATTGGAAAACAGCCTCATAGGTCAAGGTTCCGCTTCTTGAAACAACGCCGATTGTTCCTTTTTTATGGATAAAACCGGGCATAATTCCGATTTTTGCCTCTCCGGGGGTAATAATTCCCGGGCAGTTGGGACCTATAAGCCTTGAAGATTTGTCTTTGAGATAGTTTTTAACTTTTACCATGTCAAGAACGGGAATTCCTTCCGTAATGCACACAATAAGTTCAACGCCTGCGTCGGCCGCTTCCATAATTGCGTCTGCGGCAAATGCAGGGGGAACAAAAATCAAGGAAACGTTGCAGCCTGTTTCTTTTCTTGCGTCCGCAACAGTGTTGAATACGGGAACGCCTTCAACTTCCTGTCCCGCTTTGCCGGGCGTAACGCCTGCAACTATGTTTGTGCCGTAAGCAATGCACTGAGAGGTATGAAACCTTCCCTCTTTTCCGGTAATTCCCTGAACAACTACTTTTGAATCTTTATTTACAAGGACAGCCATCTTTACCCTCCATTACTTTCCGTTAACAATTGCGGCAACCTTTTCGGCAGCCTCTTTTAACTCTGTTGCAACCTCAAAATTAAGGCCTGAATTTTTAAGAATTTCTGCGCCCTGTTCGGCGTTTGTGCCCTGCAACCTGATAACGATAGGCACTTTAACGCCAACGTTTTTGGCAGCCTGAACAATACCTTCGGCAACCATGTCGCATCTAACAATTCCGCCGAAAATGTTAATCAAAACAGCCTCAACCTTGGGGTCTGAAAGAATAAGCCTGAAAGCGTTGGCAACTCTTTCCGTGTTGGCTGCGCCGCCAACGTCAAGAAAGTTTGCGGGCTCTGCACCAGCAAGTTTGATTATGTCCATGGTTGCCATGGCAAGGCCGGCGCCGTTAACCATGCAACCTACATTTCCGTCAAGTTTGATAAAGTTTAAGCCGTATTTGGAAGCCTCAACTTCGTATTCGTTTTCTTCGGTAATGTCTCTCAATTCAACAATTTCGGGATGTCTGAAAAGAGCATTGTCGTCAAAATTCATTTTTGCGTCAAGCGCAAGAACGTCTCCCTCTTTTGTGATTACAAGGGGATTGATTTCTGCAAGGGAAGCATCCTTTGCTTCAAAAGCCTTGTAAAGGGCGAGAAAGAATTTTACAGCCTTTTTGGCAATATCGCCGTCAAGGTTTAATCCGTAAGCAAGTTTTCTTGCCTGAAATGCTGCAAGCCCAATTGACGGGTCAACGTATTCTTTCAAAATCTTTTCAGGTGTTTTTGCGGCAACTTCCTCAATCTCAACTCCGCCTTCGGTTGACGCCATTACAACAGGCTTTCCCGTACCTCTGTCAACAACAATTCCCACATACAATTCTTTGTCAATGTTTAAACCCTCTTCTACCAAAACCTTATGAACCTTTTTCCCCTCAGGTCCTGTTTGGTGGGTAACAAGGGTCATGCCTATCATCTGTTTGGCTATTTCATACGCCTCGTCGGGGTTTTTGGCAAGTTTAACACCGCCGCCTTTGCCCCTTCCGCCGGCGTGAATCTGGGCTTTTATTACACACAGGCCTCCGCCTAACTTCTCCGCAATGGCCTTAGCCTCTTCCGGGGTAAAAGCAACTTCCCCTTTGGGCGTAGGCACTCCGAATTCTCTTAAAATTGCCTTTGCTTGATACTCGTGGATTTTCAAAACTACCTCCCACTTTTATTTTTGTGGCAAAACCACAAAAAATTTTCATTAAATTATAGCATATTTTGTAAGATTAAAAATTCTCTAATTCCCTTATAACCGCTCTTAACAACTCTCTTTTTTCCCTGTAAGGAATAAATGCCGATTTAAAACTCTGAATTATTATGTCTTTAATCTCTTCAAGGGTAAAACCGTAATACTGATGCGCAATCATAAACTCTTTTGTCAATGTTGTATCGGACACAAGCCTGTTGTCGGTATTTAAGGTAATTCTCAACCCTAAATCGTAGTAAAGCCTTACCGGATGGTCTTCAAACCTTTTTACCGCTTTTGTCTGAATGTTGGATGAAATGCACACTTCAAGAGGAATTCTGTGGTCATTGACATAGTTTAACAAATCTCCGTCTTCAAAAAGCCTTGTCCCGTGCCCTATTCTGTGCGCACCGCAATAATGTATTGCCTGATGGATTGACTCGGGGCCGTACGCCTCTCCCGCATGGGCTGTTGAGTTTAGGTTGTTTTTCAAAACAAGTTGAAACGCATCTCTATGCTCTTTTGCCGGATAGTCTTCTTCGGCACCGGCAAGGTCAAAAGCAACAACGCCTTTGTTTTTGTATGCAACGGATAATTCCGCAAGTTTCATTGAGTATTTGGGGTCAATGTTTCTTATTCCGCATACAATAATTCCGGATTTTACGCCGAAATCTTTTTCTCCCTGCCTCAAGCCTGCAAGCACGGCTTCAAGTATAGCCACAAGCCCCAGCCCCTTTTTCTGGTGAAGGATAGGGGAATATCTCACCTCAATGTATCTTACGTTTTCTTTTGCAACGTCTTCTATCAATTCGTAAGCAACCCTGTAAAGGGCTTCTTCGTTCTGCAAAACGCTTAAAGTAACGTCAAAAGCCTTCAAGTATTCCACAAGGCTTTTGCACCCGAATCCCGGTTGAAGTATTTTTCTCAATTCGTCAGGATTGTCGGTAGGAAGTTTAACTTTCTGCTTCTCCGCTTCGTCCAAAACGGTTTCAACTCTCAAACTTCCGTCAAGATGGCAATGAAGTTCAACTTTGGGAAGAGAATTTATTATGTCTTCCGTAACAGGTTTATCGTCATCCTTTTGAGGAAAAACATACTCCTTGCCTATTTCCGATTGCAGTTTTTCGTTTTTCATAGAACCTCCCTAATCTTTTAAAAAATTATAGTGAAATTTTTTAAGGTTTTAAAGGAAAAAGGAAAATTTTAGCCAAGAAAGTCTCTTGCGTGCTTTTCCAAAAGTTTCAACTGCCCTTCTTTTGTCGTAACATTCATATCAATGGCGTCAGAAATCACCTTATCCAAAACCTCTTTTATCTCCCTACCTTCTTTCATGCCAAGGGCAATTGCGTCCTTTCCGCCTACGTGAAGTTTGAAATCAATATACTTGTCTATGTAAAGGCTTATGTTTTTTTTATAGTTTTCATCGTCAAAAAAAGCCAAAGCAAAAAGCAACTCCTCTATTTCGCGATATTTAAAGAAATGGTATAATTCGGAAAATTTTCTTTCACTTTTCGCAAAATATGAGTACTCTCTCAAAAATGCTTTGTAATTTAAAATTATTTCTTTTTCCCTTCTTTTCAGAGAAAGTTTTTTGGCAATTTTTTCCCTGTCTTCCTTGTTTGCATGAATCAGCATTGCCATAAGGTATAAAAGCCAATTCTCAGCAGGTTTTTTATACAAAAGGCCATACCACACAACTACGGAATCTATATTCAAGGCAAGGGATTTTACGTAATGGTCAAGTTCTATGTTTTTGCCGAAAAATTTAACGCATCCGTATTTCTCAAAATCGTTAAATATGAAAGATGCGTTTTTCTCTGCAAACAAAAGGGAAAATTCCTTTAAAAACCTGCTTCCGCTTATTGTGGAAAAAATGTTGAGTTTTGAAGCGGAAAGCATGAGGCTTTCGGTAGTTTTGCCTATTCTAAATTTGTATCTGTGTTTAAACCTCAAAGCCCTTAAAACCCTTGTCGGGTCGTCAATAAAACTCAAAGAGTGCAACACCCTTATTATTCTGTCTTTTAAATCTCTTCTTCCGTTAAAGTAATCTATCAATTCGCCGAATCTTTGAATGTTAAGGCAAATTGCCATGGCGTTGATTGTAAAGTCTCTTCTGTATAGGTCATGGAAGAGATTACCGGGGGTTATTCTCGGTAAATCGCCGGGCATATCGTAATATTCAAACCTTAAAGTTGCCACATCCAATCTCAAACCGTCCGGAAGAATTACCACGGCTGTATCAAATTTGTCATGCACTTTTACCCTTGCGCTTAATTCTTCCGCAAGTTTCTTCCCGAATTCCATTCCCCCTTTTGAAACAACAAAATCAAGGTCGTAGTTTTTCTTTTTAAGCAAAAGGTCCCTGACAAATCCACCGACAATGTAGACCTCAACATCCAACTTTTTTGCGATAAAAGAAACTGTTTCCAGAATTGAGTAAATTTTTTCCGGCAGATTTTCCCTTAACCTGCTTTTGAGGTTTAAGGTTTGTTTTGTCCCAATTTCCTTCACCAAAGAAGTGTACTTCAAAGCGGATGTCCTTGTTATTATTTTTGTTTCACCTTTTTTGCTTTTGACAAACAAAAGTTTCACCCCCGTTTCAAGAAAGATTTTCTTGGCGGTTTCAACGTCATCATTTTCGTCTACGATGAAAACCTCTCTGTTTGCAAAGTTTTCCACAGGAATTGAGTGAAGGTTTTTGGATATTGCGTAATCAATGTCCTGCCTTAAAACATAGCCTATAAAATTGCCGTTGGTATCCGCAAGGGGGAGAGAATTTACCTTAACCCTGTTGAAAATTTCAAAAACTTCTTTAACGGTTTGGTGCTCTTTTAAAACGGTAATAGGCGGTGAAGCAATATCCCCGCATTTATGAAGTGGCGGGATTTTCTTCAATATTTTTTCAACAAGGCTTCTCACTTCAAAAACCGTTTTGTCTTTGTAAACGATTGATATGACATTTTTGTGTCCGCCTTTTGTTTTTCCGAATAATTTTTTCAAATCAATGTCTGTAAAGTTGCTTTTTACCATTAGATAAACCTTTTTTTCCATTTGAATAATGGCAATAAAAAGGTCAATCGCTTCCAATTCCATAACCCTGTGTATAACTGTTGAAACATCGGAATAATAAGAATTTAACGAGAGTTGAACAATTGAAATTTCCCTTCCCTTGACTTTTATTTTCTCTATTGCGGGAATTATTTTGTTTAACAATTCAACTTGCTCTTTGTTTAAAGGAGTTTTTAAAACCCTGCTTACTTCCGTCAAATCCGCTCCGCATTTCAGAAGATAGGCAACCGCTTCCGCATCGTAAGGAGTGGTTTCGGCAAATGAGAGAAAATCGGTATCTTCGTAAATTCCTATAACCCCCAATGTGGCAAATTTTGCCGGAATTTCCACACCCTTTTCTTTTAAAAACTCAACAACAATTGTTGAAGTTGAGCCTCTTTTTTTCAAAAAAAGATTTTCTTCTTTAACTTTAATGGCATTGTGGTCTGTAAAGTGATGGTCAAAAAGATAAATCTCGGCATTTTTAATTTTTCTGCACAACTCTCCAAGCCTTTTACAGGAAGAGGTATCGGCAATTACCGCTTCTTTTATCTCTTTTTCCCTAACTTCTTTTAAACTTAATTCCTCGGGAAGCCAATCAGAATTTTTTTTTACATAAGAGTTGACTTTGTTTTCTTTTGAACCGGGAAAAACAATGCCATAATCTTTGAAATAGAGTTTTAAAAGGCAAGAAGATGCAAAACCGTCAAAATCAAGGTTTATATGAGATGTGATTATTTTCATTGATTAAAATATTTTTCAATATCTTCCGGATTTATAAGTCCCATTAAAACATCTTTAACATAGCCGTCTTTCACAATTACAACCGAAGGAGTAGCCATTATACCCAATTTCTTTGCAATTTCAATATTTTGGCTTAAATCAATCATTCTTCCTTTTACTCCCTTGGAAATTAAGTCTTTGATTTTGGGAGTGAGACGAACACACGGAGTGCACGTAGGAGAATAGAGATAGAGAAAAAAGTCTTTCCCTCTGAAATCTGGAAGCAAATCCGACAACTTTGCCCCTACATTCTTTTTAGCCTTTTTAACAACAATAATTTGAAGGATTATTTTTAAAACAAAAAGGGCAGCGATAACCGCTGCCCCGATATAGAGTATTTTCATTTCCTACCTTTTTACCGCAACAGTCTCCTCAACAGGCATTTCCCTTTCGGAATACAAAATCTTAACTGTGGAAGTAGCATCGTTTGTGAACAAAACAACACCTTCGCCAAGATAGATATACCTGTCTATGTGTTTGAGTTTTCTGAAAAATTGAACAATATCGCCTGCGGAAAAAGCATCTTTCCCGCCTTCAACAACAATTACGTCGCCCTGTCCAACATGAGGAGAGTTGTCTTTTGCGTAGACTATACCGTGCATGGAATCTTTGTCGGGTAGCTGACAGTCTCCCGTCTTCGGTGAATAATCAACAAGAAGTGGAATAGGCTCATATTCTTTCTTTATAAGAAAATCGCCTCTTTTAACAGGATGAGAAGAATAGGTGAATTTAGCCGTAGCAATACCGTCGTTTACGCACAACACTTTAACATCGGCAAGCCTTTGAAGAATTACCGCATATTTGTCTTTCGCAATCTCAACGGTTTTTACAGGCCTAACAACAGTGTATTCTTCATTGGGAGCGAAATTCCCCTCTGCATATTCCTGAGCATAAATAACGTCGGGAGTAGCAAAGTTAATCTGTTCGTCTTCGTCTCCTTCAACAACATGCCCTAAGAAAGCGGTTTTTTCATAATCTTTCAAAGAATCCACAGTGATGGAGTAAGATGCGTTTTTAATGTCTGAAATGCTTGCAGACTCATAAACGTTTGACTCTTTTGCATCGGTATCTTCCTGCGCGGAAGCCTGTCCGCCGTCGTTGTCCCCGTTTTCTTTTCCAAAATCTTTAACTTCATCGGAAGGATTGTTTGCCTTTTCCGCTGCCGTTTCAACCGTTTCAACCGCTTCAATTACAAGAGGGTCTCCCGGGTAAATCCAATGAGGGTCGGTTATGTATTTGTTTTTTTCCCATATCTTAGGCCAAAGATAAGGATTTTTCAAAAATCTTCCCGCCAAATCCCACAAAGTATCCCCTTTGACGATAATGTACACATTCGTCCCGTCAGGATAACTCATAGGAGGATTGTAGGGAGTCCAATGTTTTTCAACCTTAATCTCGGCATAAGAGACGGTAAAACAAATCATTGCAAACATTAAAACAAATAAAAACTTTTTCTTAATTTTCATAAATCCACCCCTAAAAAGTAAAATTCTTGGTTTAATTTTAATAGTTTAATAGTTTTAAAGTCAAGCATTTTATATAAAAAAAAATAGAAACTAAATTAATTTTTCTAAAATAATCAGTTGTCATTAGCCTGCTTGCCGTCTTTTAAAAGAAGTTTTTTACAATGCTCGCAATTCTTTTTAATTTCGCTCACAAGACTTTCCACACTGTCAAATTTCTTCTCCGGCCTTATAAAATCAACAAATTTTACCTCTATCAATTCTCCGTAAATTTCTCTGTTAAAATCAAAAATATGGGTTTCTACAATTATTTTTTCGCTTCCAAATGTAGGTTTATATCCTATATTGGTTATACTTGGAAGTTCATGCCCGTTTAAACGTGTGTAGGAAGCGTAAACTCCAAGCCTCGGGACAAGTTCGTTTTCCGTTATTATATTTGCGGTGGGAAATCCTATTTTTCTTCCAATCTGCTGCCCGTGGATAACAATTCCTTCAAGGTAATAGTATCTTCCCAAAAAACGGTTTGCCTTTCTTACGTTTCCCTCTTCAAGCAGTTTTCTGATTGCCGAACTTGAAACAATTTCACCGTCAACTTTTACAGGGGGAACGGGAAAAACCTTAAATCCTTTTTTCTCTCCCTGTTTTTTAAGAAAATCAACATTGCCGCTTCTGTTTAACCCGAAAGCAAAGTTAAAACCGACATAGATTTCCCTTGCGCCAAGGGAATCAATCAAAACTTCGTTTACGAAATCCTCAGGAGATTTTTTGGCAAAAGACGGAGTAAAGTTTATTACGTAAAAGTAATCCACTCCCATTTTCCTTAAAAGGTCTCTCTTTTGTTTTCTTGTTTTTATAAGTTTAGGTGCTTTCCCCGGATATAAAACCTTTCCCGGATGAGGGTCAAAACTCACTACAACGAGAGGAAGTTGAGATTTTTCCGCACTTTCTTTTGCGAGATTTATTATTTTTTGATGACCTATATGAACGCCGTCAAAATTTCCTATGGTTACTATTGACGCATTTAAAGAAAAATCGGATTCTCTATGATAAATAGTTTTCATTAAATCTTCCCGAAAATAAAAAGAATTACAAGCCCGGAAACACCGGCCATAATGCCTGCAACAATGTCATCAAGCATTATACCACTTCCTCCGCCTATATTCTCCATTTTATTCACGGGAAAAACCTTAAATATGTCGTACAACCTGAAAAACAAGAAGGATAAAACAAAATTCCATAGAATACCGTTGTAAAAAAAAGCAATAATCAAAACGGAAGCAAGAATTCCCGCAACCTCGTCTATAACAACAATTGACGGGTCTTTTTTCCTTTCCTTTTTTTCAACATATCCGGAAGAGAAAAAACCGAGCAAAGTTGAAATTACAAAAAAAGCAAACAAAAAATTTATTCCGCGAAAGTGTAAAATCAAACAGGCAAAAATCCCTGCAACAAAGGAAGCAAATGTGCCCGGTGCTTTCGGAAAATAACCGGAATAGAAAAAAGTGGCGATTAAATAGTTAATGCCTTTCACAAAGCAAATCTCCTATTATTTCAAGAAGTCTTTTAAGCCTTTCACTTGACACCGCATAGTAAACCTCGTTGCCTTTTTTCTCCTGAGAAACCATACCGTTATACCTCATTATAGCAAGATGTTGGGAAACATTTGATTGAGAAGCACCGGTTAATTTTTCAATTGAAGAAACATTCATCGGTTTGTCTTTAATAAGAAAAAGAATTTGCAGACGAAGAGGGTGGGACAATACTTTTAAACATTCTGATGCATTTTTTAGCGATTTCTCATGGAACTTCATTTTTTCTTCTCCTTAATTTTATCCTTTTTGTTCTTGTAATTACCGGAGCGATAAATTTCCAATCCGAATAAGTATCCCCCTTCATAAAATCTTTGTAAGGTCTGTCTTTGCAGGGAGAGTAAACGCCTACAATTTGTCCGCTTACAAGTATTTTTTCCTCGGATTGAGGGGTTATTCTGTTAATCGGGGAAGGATTCGGTCT
>JAMOUY010000071.1 GCA_027067895.1 Acidobacteriota bacterium | reverse complement strand
CTCCCTCTCCGTCCGTTATTGCCTGATAAAGGTTTTTTGAAAATTTGGTCTCGGGAATTTTATAGGCGAAATAATTTGAATAAACAAAAGCAATGGAAAACGAAAAGAAAAAAAGCAAAATGGCAAAGCCCGCAACCGTGTATTTATGCTTAATCAAAAAATTTATCAACCTTTCCATACAGGAAAAAGTTATACCACAAAAACCTCAAAATTTACAGAGATTTAACAGCATACTTGGTTTCAAATCACAAAATTAAAGCACTTGTTAATTTGAAACTTTTTTGATTAAATTAAGGGTAAGTTTAAAAAACGCGGGAGGGGAAATGCCTGTTATTAAATCAAGAATTAGCACTAATTCAGAGGATTTTAAAAAGAATTACGAGCATAATAAAAAACTGATTGAGGATTTAAACGAAAAACTTGAAATGGCAAGAAAAGGTGGCCCCGAAAAGGCTTTCAAAAGGCTTGAACAATTAAACAAAATGCCTGCAAGGGAAAGAATAAAGCATTTGCTTGACGAAGATTCGCCGTTTCTTGAATTGTCCACACTTGCGGGATACAACCTCTACGAAGACGAAGTGCCTGCCGGGGGAATTATAACCGGTGTCGGAAGGGTTGAAGGCAGAGAGGTAATGATTGTCGCAAACGACCCGACCGTTAAGGGCGGATGCTACTATCCCATAACGGTGAAAAAGCATTTAAGGGCACAGGAGATAGCCGAGCAAAACAACCTTCCCTGCATTTACCTTGTGGATTCGGGCGGGGCTTTTCTTCCCAAACAGGCGGAAGTTTTCCCGGACAAAGAGCATTTCGGAAGGATTTTCTACAATCAGGCTCAAATGTCCGCAAAGGGAATAACACAGATTTCGGTTGTTTTCGGATACTGCACCGCAGGCGGAGCGTATATTCCCGCAATGAGCGACCAGACAGTCATAGTAAAGGGGACGGGAACAATCTTTTTAGGCGGGCCACCTCTTGTAAAAGCGGCAACCGGGGAAGACGTAAGTGCCGAAGAGTTGGGCGGCGCCGACGTTCATTGCAGAATAAGCGGGGTTGCAGACCACTATGCGGAAAACGAAATGCATGCAATAAAAATCGCAAGAGATATAGTCAAACATCTCGGCAAAAGGGAAAGGCAGAAACTTAAACTTGAAACGCCGGAAGACCCGCTTTACCCAGCCGACGAGATTTTGGGAATAATCCCGACGGATTTGAAAAAAAACATGGACGCATACGAAATAATCGCAAGGCTTGTTGACGGAAGCAGGTTTTTTGAGTTTAAAAAATACTACGCACCGACAATAATTACGGGCTTTGCGCACATTTACGGAATTCCCGTGGGAATAATCGCAAACAACGGAGTTTTGTTTTCCGAAAGCGCATTTAAGGCTACGCATTTTATAGAGTTGTGCTGCACCGAAAACATACCTTTGCTTTTTCTACAAAACATAACAGGCTTTATTGTCGGCAAAAAATACGAGCATCAAGGAATTGCAAAAGACGGGGCAAAGATGGTTATGGCTGTTTCAAACGCAAACGTCCCGAAAATCACCCTCATTATGGGGGGCTCGTTCGGCGCAGGCAATTACGGAATGTGCGGAAGGGCTTACAATCCGCGCTTTTTATACATGTGGCCTAACGGAAGAATTTCCGTTATGGGCGGCGAGCAGGCGGCAAGCGTTCTTCTCACGGTAAAACAGGAACAGTTAAAGAGAGAAGGCAGGACTTTGTCAAAAGAGGAAGAGGAAAAAATCAAAAAACCCATACTTGAAAAGTATGAAAAAGAAGGACATCCCTACTATTCAACAGCAAGATTGTGGGACGACGGAATACTAAATCCCCTTACCACAAGGGAAGTTTTGGGACTTTCCCTTTCGGCAAGTTTGAACATGCCGTTTAATCCCACAAAATTCGGAATATTCAGAATGTAAAAAACACTTGCATAGTGTTTTATTTGTGGTAAAGTTGAACCACGCGATTCACATCACAAGATGTTGTTTCGTGAAAGAATTTTTTAGGAGTTTTTTTATGTCTCAGAGCATTTATGTTGGAAACCTGCCTTACTCCACTCAGGAAGGCGATTTAAGGGAAGTTTTTGAAGCACACGGTAATGTTGAAAACGTTAAAATCATCAGGGATAGGGAAACAGGCAGGTCAAGAGGTTTCGGTTTTGTTGAAATGGCTAACGACGAAGAAGCACAGGCAGCCATCACCGCGCTCAACGGTTCGGATTTAGGCGGAAGAACCTTAAAGGTTAGTTTCTCAAAACCCAGAAACGACAGATAACTAAAAAAACAAAAATTAAAAAAATCGGGCGGGGATAAAACCCCGCCTTTTTTATTTCCCTCAAATTCACAACTATTTTCCAAAAAACAATGTTTTTGCTTGCAACCGTTTTTTATTGTGTTAATGTTGTTATACACGAGACGCACAATTCAGTGGGTTTTAGTGAAGAAAATTTTTAGGAGTTTAGTTTATGTCTCAGAGTATTTATGTTGGCAATCTGCCTTATTCCGCACAGGAAAACGAATTAAAGGAAATTTTTGAAGAACACGGAACAGTTGAATCTGTAAAAATCATCAGGGATAGGGAAACAGGCAGGTCAAGAGGCTTCGGATTTGCCGAAATGCCAAACAGGGAAGAAGCGGAAAAAGCAATCTCCGCACTTGACGGAAAAGAATTCGGCGGAAGAAATCTAAAAGTCAGTTTTTCAAAACCGAGAAATTATTAAGTCTAACCCAATAAGAAAACAAAAAAAGGCGGGAAGTTTCCCGCCTTTTTTTATTGCTTTAAAACCTTACTCGGTAATTATCGGGCTTACAATTTCAACAAGTTCAATCTCAAAGTTCAAATCTTTGCCCGCAAGCGGATGGTTTGCATCAAGGACCACGGTATCGTCTTTTACTTCAACAAGTTCCGCAATAAGAGTCCCGCCTGTCGGGGTGTTTAACTGAAACTGCATTCCAACCTGAGGTTCCAACCCTTCCGGCAAATCGCTTTTAGGCACTTCCAAAAGCAACTCGTTTCTTCTCTCACCGTATGCTTCCTGATATGGAATTTTAACCTCTCTTTTTTCCCCGACTTCCATTCCCTCAACCGTTTTCTCAAATCCCGGAATAAGTTTTCCTTCTCCGATAACAAATTCAAGCGGTTCTCTTTCGTAAGAGGAATCAAAAACCTCTCCGCTGTCAAGAGTTCCTTTATAATGAACCCTTACCTTGTCTCCTTTTTCTGCTTTGGCCATACAAAATCTCCTTAAATTTTTAAGAGAAAAAATCCCTCAACTAAATAGTATCAAAGAGAACAAATATTTCAAAGCAATGTTTGCCCTTTCCGTCAATCTTC
>JAMOUY010000070.1 GCA_027067895.1 Acidobacteriota bacterium | reverse complement strand
TTGAACCCCCAACCTCTCCCGATGTTAATCGGGAGTGCTCTATCCAGTTGAGCTATGGGCACACAAAAGATTTCAAACAACAAAAGTGGTGTGCCCAGAGGGACTTGAACCCCCAACCTTCTGGTTCGTAGCCAGATGCTCTATCCAGTTGAGCTATGGGCACACACAAAATTTCAAACAACCTAAAAGCGACTCACCGGCCAGCCTCCCCGATTGTATCGGAGCCTGTCCCGATGTTAATCGGGAGTGCTTCATCCAGTTGAGCTATGGGTACACACAAAATTTCAAACAACAAAAAATTAAAACATGCAAAAAATAGTTTATGTTGAAAAAAACAAAATGTCAACCGAATGAATTGCCAACATTTTTAAACAGCATGAGATTTTTATACTTTTTTAGTAATACAAATTCAAATTTTTGAGTAAAACAGCGAGAGTTTTTCAAGTTTTATGCCGAATTTGGTGAAAAATCTTTCAAGAAACACCTTTTTGTTTAAAAGCGGGTTTTCAACCACTCCTCCACCGGTTTTGTTGTGTCCGCCGCCGCTTCCTATATCTTCCGTCAATTCATAAGACAAAAGCCCGAGTCTCCTGCCCCTCTTTTTTGTTCTTAGGGAAAAGTAAAGCCTGTTTTCAAATTCTCCGTAAACAAGGACAAGGCTTATTCCTTCCATTCTTAAAAAATAATCCGCCATTTCCCCCGTCATGTCGGGAACAAAGGCTTTGCCTAAATCGGCAATAAGTATCTCGCCGAAAACCCTTGCAGAGGTTATTGCGTCCGCAAGGTCGTAAAAATATTCTTTCGGAAGTTCAGGATATTCTATTGAGTGAAGCGCCCTGTAATCAAGTTTGGGAAAAAGTTTTCTGTAATATCTTTCGTCAATTTTTGAGTAATCCCTTAGCAAACCGTCCGTGTCGGTTTTTATTCCGTAAAACAATGCCGTGGCAATTTCGGAAGGAATTTCAATTTTAAAAGCGTCAAGGTATTGGCACACCATTGCGGCGGTGCTTCCGATGTTTTTTCTAATGTCAATAAAATCCGCTTTGATTTTCAGCCCTTCTTCAAAGTGGTGGTCAATAACCATTAAAGCCTGTTTGTCGGGCGGAAAGCAGTTGTTTCTTTTTCCGGGCTGGGTATCCACAAGACAAATGTAATCGCATTTTTCAAAAGATTTTGGCGTGATTTTTTTTAAAGGAATTTTTAAAACATCAACCATTATTCTGTTGTTTATTCTACCGATAATGCCGTCGTAAAAAAGTTCGGTCTTGGCTTTTGCAGTTTTTTTGAAAAAATATGCAAGCCCGAAAGCGCTTGCTATTGCGTCGGGGTCGGGGTTTGTGTGGGTAAGAATGCATATTTTTGACGGCTTGGCCGAAATTTTATCTATAACCTCTTGCAGTTTCGCCTTTAACCTCATAGAGAAATTTTAACAAACTTAAATCTTAAAACAAGTTATAATTAGTTTGAGGTAGTTATGGCTAATATAAAAATTCTTCCCGACAGGGTTGTGAACAAAATTGCCGCAGGCGAAGTTGTTGAGAGGCCTGAATCGGTTGTCAAGGAATTGATTGAAAATTCCCTTGACGCAAAGGCTTCGTCAATAAAAGTTTTTCTGAAAAAAAGCGGAAAGAGGGAAATTAAGGTTATAGACGACGGAATCGGAATGAGTTATGACGACGCTTTGCTTGCATTTGAAAGGCATGCCACAAGCAAAATTGAAGATGTTGAGGATATAGAAAAAATAGCGACTCTCGGTTTCAGAGGGGAAGCGCTTCCGTCAATTGCAAGCGTGTCAAAGGTTGTGTTGAAAACAAAAAAAAGAGAAGACAAAGAGGGGACAATAGTCAGGATTGAGGGGGGAATTTTAAAAAAGGTTGAAAAAAGCCCTCTTCCCGACGGCACGGAAATAACAGTTTCAAATCTTTTTTTCAACACTCCCGCAAGAAAAAAATTCTTGAAATCGGATGAAACCGAGTTGTCAAGAATAATCAGGCTTGTAAACTCTTACGCTTTGGCAAACCCGAAAGTTTCTTTTTTTCTTAACCACGAGGGAAAGCAAATTGTCTCTTTTTCATCGTTTGAGGGAATGGAAAAAAGGGTGAAAAAAATACTCGGAAACGATTACCTGACTTATAAAGCGTCTATTCAAAACCTTTCGGTTGAGGTTTTTCTGCTTCCGCCTGAAAAGGCTTTAAAGTCTCCCGCAAGGCAGTATTTTCTTTTAAACGGAAGGTTTGTGAGGGACAAAACCATAAGTCAGAGTGTTTACAGCGCTTTTAAATCAATCACTTCTTTTTTTGAAGGCTATCCGCAGATTATAGTAAAGATTGAAATTGACCCTTCATTGGTTGACGTAAACGTGCATCCTTCAAAACTTGAAGTAAGGTTTAGAAACAGAAACGAGGTTTATTCCTTAATCAAAGAGTGCTGCGTAAAGGCTTTGGAAGAGAGAAAAGTTCCGACAAATATAACGGTTAAAGAAAACGGAATAAGTTTTTTCACAAAAAACACCTACTCTTTTGAAAAGGAAAATCCCTTTGAAGTAAAAGAAACGCAAACTCAATACCGAATTAACGAAGAAAAAACCTTTCAGACAAAAAACGTTTTTCCGTTTGACGAAAAGAGACACGGATTCAAGATTTTCGGGCAGTTTAGAAACTCTTACATTTTGGCGGAAAAAGACAATTCACTCTACCTTATTGACCAACACGTTGCGCACGAAAGAATACTTTTTGAAAAAGCGTTTGAAATGATTGCTAAAAACAAGATTGAAAGCCAGCCTCTTTTAATTCCCGTGTCGGTAAATATTGGGACAGAAAATGCCGGCATTGTTGAGAAAAACAGGGATTTGATTGAAAAAAGCGGATTTTTGTTTGAATTTATAACCGAAAACAGCGTAAAAATAACCGCATATCCAATTTTTCTAAAACAAAAAGACATTGAAAACGCCTTTCTTGAACTTCTTTCCATAATTCTTGACGAAAGACAGAAGGACAAAAACGAGATTTTCAAAGATATTGCGGCATCAATCGGATGCAGAAACGCAATCAAGGCAAACACGCCCTTAACTTTTAACGAGACAGACTCGCTGCTTTCCGATTTGCTAAAATGCGAAAACCCCTATTACTGCCCCCACGGAAGACCTATTCTTATCAGGTTTTCCCTTGACGATATTGAAAAACTTTTCAAGAGGAAATAAAAAAGCCCCCGCTTTCCGCAAGGGCTTGCTCTATCAAAAAGCCTGATTATTTAAAAAAGATAAAGGTGACAAGAATAAAGGTAGGTATCAGAAAAATCAGGGAATATTTGAAGATATAGCCAAAGAAACTCGGCATGTCTATCCCGTTTTC
>JAMOUY010000069.1 GCA_027067895.1 Acidobacteriota bacterium | reverse complement strand
TGTCTAAAACTTCTGCAAGTAAAAGGCGAAACCGAATTTAATTACCTTGAAGAAAAAAATATTGGGTTTATCAAAACCTTTCCCGGCTTAAATCCCGAAAATTACAACTTCTTTTTGGAAAGCAACGTTGACGGAATTGTGATTGAGGCTTACGCAACCGGCAATGTTCCCATTCTTGAAAATTCTCTTATTCCCTTTATAAGCAAGGCATCGGATAAAAAAATCCCCGTAATAATCACATCGCAGGCAAAAAGGGGAAGAATACATCTTGAATCATATGAATGCGGAAGAATGGCAAAGAAAGCGGGGGCCGTTTCCTCTCTTGATATGACTTTTGAAGCGGCAATTATGAAGTTTCAATATCTGTTATCTCGTAAAATTTCCGTTGAAAATTTGGAACAATGGTTCCACAAAAACCTTGCGGGAGAAATTTCTCTCTAATTTTCTTTGTTTTTTTTGACAAAGTTCAAAAAAACCGCTTACTTTTCTTGATTTTATTTACTAAAAGAGTTATATTTTCTTTAAGACATTTTATTTAATAATTTACGGAGGACTTTTTATGGTAAAAAATGATATTGTCAAAAAGATTGTAGAAACTACCGGAATTTCAACCGCAGAGGCAAACGAAGCGGTAAATTTGATTATTTCTTCAATCAAGGATGCAATTTTGAAGGGTGAAAGGGTAGAATTTAGAGGTTTCGGTATTTTTTATTTAAGAAACAAAAAATTGGGAGTGGGAAGAAATCCCAAAACCGGAGAGGTTATAAAAATTAAAGAGGGAAAATCAATAAAATTCAAACCGGGAAAACAGTTAAAAGATATTTAACCGTCGTTTTTATAAGTTTAAAATAGGAATTTTTATCTTATTTTTCTTTAATTTATGGTAAAATTTCGCCACAGGAAAACCCACCACGTTAAAATAGTCTCCGTTGATTGATTTTACGAATATTTTTCCGTATCCCTGAATGCCGTATGCCCCCGCCTTATCAAGAGGTTCTTCGGTTTCAACATACCATTTAATTTCATCTTCATTTAAAGGATAGAATTCAACTTCTGTTTCCTCGTAAAAGGAAAAACAAAAATCTTTTATAAAGACCGAAACTCCCGTAATAACTTTGTGTTTTTTCCCCGACAGTTTTTCAAGCATTCTTCCCGCATCCGCTTTATCTTTCGGTTTTCCTAAAACCTCATTTTCCAAAACAACAACCGTATCTGCGGCAATAACATTATCTTTTTTGTGTTTTACAATTACGTCCCTTCCTTTTGCCTGAGACAATTTCATTACAAGGTTTGCAGGGTTTTTTGAGGTTATTTTGCTTTCGTCAATTTCCGGCGCAATAACCTCTATTTCAGGAAAGAATTGTTTGAGAAGTTCAAGCCTTCTCGGGGATTTTGACGCAAGGACAAACATAGTTATCTGTCAAAACCGACCTTTTTGTCGTTTTCGTCCAATATTATTTTTCCGTGCTGATTTTCATACTTTTCAACATTGTTTTCAAGTGCTTTTAGGAAAGCCTTCATTTGAATCGGGGACATGATTATTCTTGACATAACCTTGGGTTTCCCGGGAGGGGGAGTAATTCTGAAAAAATCAATAACAAACTCTCCCATGTTAAACATAACGTTTGCGCCGTTAACGTAAATTCCTTCCGCAACCTTGTCGTCTATATTTAACTGTAATTTTGTAGGTTGTTGTTTTCCGTTGCTCATAATTCTCTCCTTAAATTTTTTGCCTTGGTTATTTTACCACAAAAAAAGGGGGAATTTGTTTCCCCCGTTATTGAAAACTTTTTTGACTTTAATTGTCTTTAAGTCCCATTTTTCTCAAAATGTACATTGCGGGACACCAATCGGTAAATGCCGATTGAAGCAAATTCAGTCCCACAAATCCCGTAAACCAAAGCCAATTTTTGTTGACATAAACTGCAAGCAAAAGCGAAACAATAATTACAATGCCTGCAATAAGCCTTAACGCCCTGTTGACAGTCATATTAGTCCTCCCTGTCAGTGTTTTTCAAAGGAATAACCTTTGAAGTGTAGTAGTATAAAACCGGAATTACCAACAAAGTAAGCATTGTTGAAACAATTACCCCGAACATAAGGGATATTGCAAGCCCTTCAAAAATCGGGTCCATAATAATTACAAGCGCGTCAACAACAAGAGCCATTGCTGTCAAAACAATCGGCCTGAACCTTACCACGCCTGCGTCAACAACCGCTTCCCTCAAAGACTCGCCGTGTTCAAGTCTTAACTCGGTAAAATCTATGAGAAGAATTGAGTTTCTGACAATAATTCCCGCAAGGGCGATAAATCCAATCATTGAGGTTGCTGTAAAGAATTTCCCGGTAAGCCAGTGTCCCGGCACAATTCCCACAAGTGTGAGCGGGATAGGGGACATAATGATTAACGGGGTAATAAAAGACCTAAACCAGCCGACAACAAGAATGTAAATCAAAACCATAACCGCGGCAAAGGCAATTCCCATATCTCTGAAAACCTCGTAAGTAATGTGCCATTCGCCGTCCCATTTCATCTCATATTTTTTGTCAACAAAGGGTAAATCGGTAAATCTCTGATTGAGTTTGTATCCCTCGCCAATGTCAAGTTTCTCTATCTTCTTTTTCATCTTTAAAATAGCGTAAACCGGGGATTCTTCCTTGCCGGAAACCTCGCCGGTAACATATACCACCGGCATAAGGTTTTTGTGGTAAATCCAAGTATCGGCAACCGTTTTTTCAATTTTTACCAATTCTGAAAGAGGAATCATTCTTCCGTCTTTTGCATGTACGTAGATATCTGTCAAATCCTTTAAAGAAGTTCTTTCCCTTCTCGGAAGTTTAAGATTAATATAAACATTTTCCATATCCCTTTCCGAATCTGCAAGAGCAATGTCCATTCCGTATTGAGCCAACGCAAGTGTTTTTGCAATCTGTTCAACCGTTATTCCGTTGTAAGCCGCTTTCACTGGGTCCGGCACAAGTTTATACTTAACCTGCGGGTCTTGAACATACCAGTCAACGTCAACCACGCCGTCGGTTTCTTCAAAAATCTTTTTAATCTTTCCGGCAATTTCAATCTGCTTTTTGTAATCAGGCCCGTAGATTTCCGCAAGCAATGTTGCCAAAACAGGCGGGCCCGGCGGAATTTCTGTAATCTTTACGTTTGCACCGTATTTTTTCGCAATCTTTTGAACGGGTATCCTTATCTCTTTGGCCAATTCGTGTGATTTTTTCTTTCTCTTGTGTTTGCTTACAAAGTTTACCTGAATATCGGCAACGTTTTGCCCCCTTCTCATAAAATAATGCCTTACAAGGCCGTTAAAGTTGAAGGGTGCAGCTGTGCCGGCATAGATTTCATAGTCGGAAACCTCGGGGA
>JAMOUY010000068.1 GCA_027067895.1 Acidobacteriota bacterium | reverse complement strand
AATTTGTTTTAATTCAAGATGGTCAAAGCCAACCTCTCTTAAAGGCGTCAGGTTTTCAAGCGCTTCCCTGATTTTCAAAAGGGTTTCAAACTCTTTTTTCTCCTGAGGGTTTTTTGAAACTTGAACCTGCTTTTCAATTCTCTTTATTCTGTTTTCAACAATAACTTGGTCGGAAATAATAAACTCTTCCATCAAATTCTGCAAATCCCTCATCGGGTCAACCGAATTGAAGGGATGGAAAACCCCATCATCCGTAAATGCGCGGACAACAACAAGCAAAGCGTCGGTCACCTTAATCTGATTAACCAAAGCCGGGTCTATTGCCCCGTCTCCCTCAACTCCGGCAACGTCAACATACTCAACCGTTGCGTTAACCTTTCTTTTGGGGTTAAAAATCTCCGTCAACGTATCAAGCCTCTCGTCCGGCACCTTGACGTTTCCCATATTTACCTGCAATTTATTTGCGCCGAAACCGGTTTCAGCCTCCTGCCCGGTTAATGCGTTAAAAATTGTGGTTTTCCCGCTTTGCTTTAAGCCTATAAGTCCTATTTTCATCAGTTTTCCTCTTCTTTCACAACCAACTGTCTCACAACGTCAATAACCGTGCCGTCTCTCCACTCAATAGCCGCCACAACCCTGTCGGTTGTTTCAGGTCTCGGCGGCACCTTGCCTCCGACAATTTCAAGAGCCTTTTCCCTCAACTGCTCAATGGGGACAATGGGAAGGGAAGAATTTTTCAACCTGTCAATCAAATCCAGCCTTTTCGGATTTATTGCAATTCCGTATTCGGTAATAAGAACGTCTATCGCTTCTCCCGGTGCCGTAATTGTGTAAACACTGTCAACCACAATGGGATTTGTCTTTCTAACCAGCGGCGCGGTAATAATTGTCATGTAAGAGTCGGTTGTATCCTGAAATCCGCCTATTCCGTGCAAAAGCCATCCGTCGGAATGGGTGTTTACGTTTACGTTGAAGTTTAAATCTATCTCTGTTGCGCCCAAAACCGCAACCTTAACGATGGATGCAAAACATCCCTTTGTGTGATAGCAGTATGAAACAAACGGATTTGTGTCAATGTGGTTGGGGTTTTCCGCAAGAGACTTTACACCTTCCAAATCAAAGGACTGGCCGTCAAGAATAAACTTAACAAGCCCCTCTTTCAGCAACTCAACAAGCAGTCCGGTTGAGCCTCCCCTTGCAAAGGCAGCCACGCAGTTTTTCTCCCTCATAAATTCGCCCAAATATTTCACAAACGCAAGGGACATACCGCCGGCGCCTGCCTGAAAGGAAAAGTTTGGCTCGTCCAAAAGCCCTGCGTCTTTCACAAGTTGCGCAGCCCATTGGGCTATCTTCAATCTGTCTGGCACCGTGGTAATTTTTGTGGTACCCGAGACAATTTTAGACGGGTCGCCAAGGGAATCTATTTTAACCACGTAATCAACGTTTCCACCCTGAATAGCCCAAGGGAAACAGGGAAAATCCACAAGGTTGTCGGTTACAACAACCACATTGTCGGCGTAAAGGGAATCCGCAAGTGCAAAACCCAGAGGCCCGCACGCCGAAGGACCGTAAAGCCCGTTTGCGTTTCCGTGCGCATCTGCTGTCGGGGCGGCAATAAAAGCAACGTCAATGTGCAAATCCCCGTCCTGAATTGCCCTGTACCTTCCGCCGTGGCTTCTTAAAACAGCGGTTTTCTGAAATCCGCCTTTTGTGCACAATTTGCCTATGGGACCGTTCATTGAGCCTTCTATGTTTGCTATAACCCCGCTTTTTATATGCCTGATTAAAGGCTCGTGCACCGGAAACAACGCGCTCGGCGCAAGGGTTATGTTTTTTATACCCCTTTCGGCAATTTTATCAACAACAAGGTTTACCAAAACATCTCCGTTTCTCAAATGGTGGTGAAAGGAAATTGTCATTCCGTCTTTTAACGGAAGTTTGTCCAAAACCTTGTCTATTGACTCAACAAGTTTGTCCCCCGCTTTGTAATCAGCGCAAGAGGGAATGGGGGGGCCCACCTTTCTTCCGACAGGCTTATGTTTTCCCCTGCCTTTAAAAGGAATAGCCTTCTTTCCGTTAATTTCTTCGGGAATAAGCCTTCCAACCGCATTTTTGACAAATTTCATAATCACTCTCCTTCAAAAGCGTTTTTTATGTGATTTATTTTAAATCCGTTTATTGCAACAACGTCAAAGCGGAAATTTCCTTCCAAATTCTTTTTCAAAATATAATCTTTCGCCGTTTTTACGATTTTTTTAATTTTCCGTTTATCCACAAATTCCTCTGCCGCTCCGAATTTCTTGTTTTTTCTATACTTAACCTCAACAAAAACAATTGTGTCTTTGTCCCTGCAAATTATATCAATCTCTCCAAACCTTGTCCCGTAATTAAATTCAAGCAGTTTATACCCTTTCAAAAAAAGGTAAAATCCCGCAAATTTTTCCCAAAATGAGCCCTTTCTTCTCACATTGAAAGAAAAACAAGTTTTGCCAAAATGAGCAAAGCCCCTAAAACGGAAAAAACAATTCCCACTTTCAAAGCCGTTTTCTTTTCAACTCTCAACTCTTCCGGAAAATAACTTGTGTCTCCAAGCCCTTCATAGAGAAAATTAAAACCGAAAAACATAACAAACACAAAAAGAGTAAACTGTAACACATGAAAAAGAATATTATTCATTTTTCCTCCTCTTCTCCTCAACCTTTTCTCCGTCGTCTCCGATTGCGTTTTCAGGACAGGTAAGCATAGCCTCCCTGACAGCCATCTCTCCGACCTTGCCGTCAGGCTGGCTTGTAACATAAGCGGTCTCTTCGTCCCAGTCTATGTCAAAATATCCCTCGCCCATGGATACGCAAACCTGACACATGGTGCAGAGGCTTTTGTCAACATAGTATTTACCGGGAGCATTTCTGGACGCTTTTTTCAAAGGATTAGCCATAATCTCCTCCTCTAACTGCAATTATAGTAAAAATACCGCAGTTTTAAACAAAAAAACTCAAATTTAAGTTTTTTTAGGGAAAAAATTAAAGTATATTTTAAATGACGAAAAAATTGAGGAGAAAGACTATGAGCAAATTTGACCTTGTAATAATAGGCGCAGGCCCCGGCGGATACGTCGCCGCAATATATGCGGCACAAAATGGATTAAAAACGGCGATTGTTGAAAAAAACAAAAGACTTGGCGGGACATGCTTGAATATAGGTTGCATTCCAACCAAAGCATACATTGAAACCGCCAAGTATTTGAGAAAGATAAAATTTATGAAAGAGTTGGGAATAGAGGTAAAAGAGTTTTCCTTTGACTTTAAAAAAGCCTCAAAGAGAAAAGACAGAATTGTAAACAAACTGACAAAAGGGATTGAATTTTTAATGCAGAAAAACGGAATTGAGGTTATAAAC
>JAMOUY010000067.1 GCA_027067895.1 Acidobacteriota bacterium | reverse complement strand
AGCAAATCACTAAGGTCAATCTCGGAAGGATTATCAACACCGTTAGCAGAAACGTAATTTTTAACAAAATCATTAAGCATTTTCAAATTCTGCTTACATGCAAAATCTTTTGTTTTGTCAATCTGGGCAACCGCTTTTTGGGGTGTTTGATTCTTTGTCCCGATAAAATTGCCCGCTCCTTTATACACAAGAAAGGCAACAATTACAATAACAATAAGTAAGCCAATTAAACGCATATTCACCTCCGTTAAATAAATTTTAGAACACAAAAAAACTCTGTCAAGAAAAGGTTTAAAACAACAGGAAGAATAAAAACAAAAAAGCACAATTGTATCCCCTTTCTATTTTTATTATGCGGTATTGACACAATTGAATTTAATGATATAATTGGTTTCTGTTTGGGAGGATTTTGTGCAGATAGAGTTTGCAAAAATTGAAGAAAAAATTTTAAAAGGAAATTTTAATATCTCAAACGAGACTATTGTACAAAACAAGTATGAATCGTTTACCATAAACAACGTCAACGTTTCATTCAGGGCATACAGAATTGACAAAAACGACGTTTCAATAAAAGAAAAAATAAACGGGGAAATCACCTTAATCTGCACAAACTGCCTTGAAAAATACAATGAAACGATAGAGTTAACAACAGAAACGATATTCACAAAAAACAAAAGTTTTCTCAAAGGGGAAGTTACTCTTACAGAAACAGACCTTGATATTCAATATCTTGAAGGAGAAACAATTGATTTAAAAGACGAAGTTATTAAAACAATTGACCTTTATATACCTATGCGTCACACATGCAGGGAAAATTGCAAAGGAATTTGTCCCATATGCGGAACAAACAGGAATATAAATCCATGCAATTGCAGGATTGAAAGAATAGACCCGAGAATGGAAAAACTGAAAGAATTTTTAAATAAGGAGTGAATTATGGCAAATCCAAAAAGAAGAACAGGAAAAGCAAGAAGAGACAAAAGAAGAGCGCACGATTTTATGAAGGTAAAATCAACTTCAATTTGTCCCAACTGTCAGGAAAGGAAACTTCCACACAGAGTATGCCCTCACTGCGGATACTACAAAGGTGTGCAGGTAATTGAGGTAGAATCTTTCTAACAAATTTTTGAAAACTGTGAACATGAAAAAGCCCCGATTTACGGGGCTTTTTTTATATCTCTTTTTTATCCAAGAGAAAATAGTAAACGTAAATCTTTCCAAATGGGAAAACAATATAAGAAAAAATCACCGCAATTGTCACAAAAAAATGGTTCTTGTTAATAATACCCGCAATAAAAAACAATAACGGCAAACCAACCGCAACGGTAACAAAAAGTAAAAATTTTAAAAAACTTTTAAAGTCAAATCCGTTTAGAGGCAGAATCAAGTGTTTGAGACTCGGGTATTTTCCCACAAAATAGTTTAATCTTGATTTTATCTTCCAATAAGTTACAAGTTTCCACAGTAAGACAACAAGAAAAAACATAAGCGAATAAGCGACCAAAACAGGGATTTCCGTTAAAGAAACCGCTTTTAACCTTGTAATAAGTTTTGAAAACGGAAAATACACAATTGCAAAAAACAAAAGATAAAAAAACATACCGAAAATTGAAGAAAAAACATAGTAAAGATAAAACGAAAAAGAAAATCTTTTTCCCGAATAATCGGTTAAAAACCTGACAATAGAAACCATTTCCACAAAATAAAGAAGTATCAAACCGGGAAGTATAAGATGGCGGATGGTATTCATTCCGGAAAAAATAGATTTAAAAGTATAAACTTCGTTGGCATAGCCGAAATCTTTAAAAAGGGCAAAGTAAAGTATCAGGAAAAAAGCAAAGTAAAAAACATAGAGTATGGTCAAATATTTTCCCGCTTTTCTAAAAAACATAGTTTAAAATCTCCAAATAAAAGTTGAATAAAAACAATGCCACTTTATTTTCAAAAATCATAGGCTTTCTTTTGTAAAGGTTATTGCTTCTGTCCAAATCAACCGCTATTTTTCTTTCATTGTCCACCCATACGTATTCAAGAAATTCTTTTTTTTCCACGGGAATGTTAATTTCAAGTATGTTTTTGTCTGCGGGAATAACAAATTTTTCTCTTCTTCCGGTGTTAAAAGCAACAACGACATCAACGTTAACCGGCAATTCCCTCTTGCCGACAACAATGCGGTAATAATAACCCTGACATTTTTCTTTTTTGTTACCCTTATGAAACTTAAATTTTAAATCATAGCCTTTAAAAATTTTTTCGCATTTTCTTTCCACGCTTATAACGGACGCATCGGGAAAGTAAACATCGTAAATCACCCCTTTAAGCAGTTTTTCATACTTTCCGTTTGTCTTTGCGTTTAAAATCTTTAAAAATTCCGCTCCGTCAGGGTGAGTAAATCTAAACTTTTCAAAAAATTCCCTCGCCGCATCAATAACAACATTTTCCCCTTCCAAATTTGCAATTGTTTTCAACGTTAAAGCAAATTTATTATAGGCCGCATAGCCGTAACCCGACCTTGAAACAAATTCGGAAGCCTTTTTGTCGGGCTTTTCATACTTCAAAACATCAAAATCTCCCGAAAGAAATCTTGAAAACCCGCTTTGACAAAATGCACCGTATTTCAACTCACTGCACTCTCCGTAAAGGGAATCCATAATAATCCCCTCAAAAAAAGAATTTATCCCTTCATCAGCCCAAGCCTGTCTGTGCTCGTTGGTGGCAACCATTCCCTGCCAATATGCATGGCCGAATTCATGAACAACCGTGCTTTCCGTTGCTCTAAGCCATTTCGGAAAAAGCGACAGGGAAAAAGCCGTGGAAAAATTTTCATACTCCATTCCAGAACTTCCAAGAGCATTAAAGGGCACGTCTATAACTTTGTAATCGGGATATGGATACTCGCCGATATGCTCCGAATACCATTTAAAAGCCTTGCACAAAGCGTCCAATTCCCTTTCGGCAATCTCTTTGTGTTCTTCAAAATAGTAAACCGACAGAGTTTTTTCATCTATCTTTTTTGACAAAACCTTAAACTTGTCCCAAGCTACAAAGGCAAAATCGTGAACATCCTCCGCATAGAAATTCACTTTTTTTAAATCTCCTTCAAGTTCCTCGTTTAAAATAATACCCGTGCCCGTTACCGTAAAAAACGAAGGAAGAAGAACGCTTACCCGATAAACGCCGAAGTCGGAATAAAATTCGCCGTTTCCGTCATACTGCTCGCAATACCATTTGCCGTTTTTTTCAAAAACCCCCAATTTGGGATACCACTGACCGACAAAGTGAAAACTTCCGGCATATCCGCTTCTAATCATAATTCTCGGCAGTTTTGTCTCAAACTCAACCTCAATTATTATTGATTCGCCGGGATTAACGGAAAACGGCAAATGCAAAACACCGACAGTTTCATCAACGTGAAAATATTCGGTTAAATCGTTGAAATTTACGGAAATTCTTTTCACCTTGCAGTATCCTGCCGTTTTCTGAGTTAATTTTATTCCAAGCATTCCGTGTCTAAGTTTTTCCGTATTTTTCATTATTTTTGTGCCGTTGTTGGCAAAGGCGTTCATAAAAAGGTGAAAATAAACCGTATTTGTCGGATTTTCCGTATTGTTAAACCAGTAAATACTCTCTTTCCCTTTAATTGTGTGAGAAACCGTGTCAAGAATAACATTAATCTTATACCCTGTTATTCTGTCGGAAAGAGGGGTTTCAAAAATCGCATGCTCGCTATCCACAAAGGGATTTTGAGAAAAGACACTTATCCCGAAAATTAAAAACAGCAGACAAACAATTTTTTTCATACTATTCTTTTTTGTCAGATTCCTCACCGGAAACCATAGGTTTTAACGCGCTGTCCTGATGAAGCATGGTATCGGTAACCGCCTGCGCATCGTCAAAATTTTCAATAAGATGAGGCGTTATGAACAAAAGCAATTCCGTTCTTTTTTTCTCCGTTTCCTGAGTGCCGAACAGATTTTTTAGAATCGGAATTTTGTTAATTTTCGGAATTCCCCTGTCGTCGTTTTTGCTTTTTTCCTGAATAAGCCCGCCTAAAACCATTGTCTGTCCGTTTTTCAAAAGAATTGTCGTTGTTAAATTCCTTTTTATAGCAACGGGGTTTCCATAGTTGTCCTCTCCAACCAAATCGCTTACCTCTTGGTCAATTTCAAGCACAATATCCCCGTTTTCGTTTATATGAGGCGTAACCTTCAGAATAATTCCGTAATCCCTTTCCTCAAAATTCGTAAACAATCCGCCTATTCCCACTGCGGCATTGGTGTTTACCGATGTCTTAACCCATCTTCTTTCAACAACCTTCATTTCCGCTTTGTGGTTGTTGTAAGTGACAATCTTGGGATGAGACAGGATTTTTGCCTTTCTTGCCTGTGCATAGGCGTTTAACTGCGCCCTGACAAGATTGTCGTTAATTGACAAAGCATAGGAAAATCCCGTGCCTTCATCAACGTTGTTTAAAGGAAAATTCAAATTTCCGCTGCTTTCAAAAGAGGTGTCCCCCCAAGAATTTCTAATTCTTCCGTCTCCGCCAAACTGCCAACCTATTCCCAATTTATTATTGTCGTCAAGGGTAACCTCAACAATGATGCTTTCAAGCAAAACCTGTTTAGGCTTTTTGTCTATCTGCTTCACTATTTTCTCAATTTTTTCAATATTTTCGGGAATATCCGTAACAATAATGCTATTTGATGCTTCATCGGCAACTATTGTCCCGGAAGATTTTCCGAAAACGGGATTGTCTTTAAAAACCTTTGCAACATCTTTCGCCTTAGTGTAATTTAATTTTATGACTTTCGTTGTTTTGTCAGCCAAATCCCTCGGCACAATCTCAATAATCTTGCCCTTTCTTATCATTGTTAGTTTGTTAAACTCCAAAACAGTGTCAAGAAGTTGGTCCCAAGGCACGTCTTTAACGTCAATCGTTACCTCTCCCTTAACATTGTCATGAACAAGAAAACTTACGCCGGCAACCTCTGAAATTGCTCTGAAAAAGTCATGCAAATCCGCTTTGTAAAACGAGAAAGAAACCTTTTTACCGGTATAAACTTTTGCCTTATGCTTTTGTTCTTCCTGTTTTTTCTCTTCTTTTTGTTTTTTAGGCTTAAATCTTTTGACATCAAGCACTTTTAAATCGTAAACAGGCGTTTTTAGATTAGCGGACTCAGGTTTAACCTCGGGTTTTTTCTGCCCGACACACCCTGCCATGAGAAGAAAAACTATAAGGCTTACTACCTTTTTCATTTATAATGCTCCTTAGTTAGGTTTTTTTTGTCGTTTTCAAGACTTGCTTCTTTTTCATAGTTTAGAATTAATTCATATTTTTTCCCGCTTGAAAATAAAACCACCTTGTTTTCGGAAATATTTTCAACCGTAAAAATGGAAACTTTATCGCCTTCCCGGTAAAACTGATGATTGATAATTGCTATTTTTCCGTTTAAAATACCGCTTAATTTCAAAGTGTTTAACAAAATCTTAACATTGTCTTTTCCCGTTGGGACTTTTTTGTCCTGACTAACGGCTATAACCGCAGGTTTCTTAAACGGATTTCTTATTCTGCATTCTCCTTTAAATCCGAAAAGGAAAAATATTATCGGCATTAAAGCCAAGCATTTAGTTATTAGATTTTTTCTTTTCATTTTCCTTTTCCTTACCTTTTCTTGCGTAAAGGTTAATATAATAGTTTAAATCCATAATCTTAAATGCGGACATTTCAACACTGGCATCAACGTTTCCGTTTTTATCCGCATTGGCGTTTAACGTCATCCCGTTTAATACAAGAAACCTTTTACTGTTTTCCAACTGTTTCAAAAAATGATAAACATTGTAAAAATCACCGCTTAAATTTACGTTTATGGGAATTTCAACATACTCTTTGTGCTTTATGTAATTTTCCTCGTCAACCTCACGAATAAGATAATCAACTTTTTCAGCCTTTGCCAAAGTTTTTATAATTCCGGAAACCTCATCCGCATCCGGCACTCTTTTTTTAAGGTTTTCAAATTCTTTTTGCAGAGAATCAAACTCTTTTTCTTTTTTTGCCATTCCCGCTTTTACTGTGTCCAAAACGGATACCTTGCTTTTAAGCATAAAAACCTTTTGTTCAAGGTCAAGGTTTTCGTTTTTAAGGTTAACCGTCTTCTGCTTTGTCGGTTGAATAAGCCCGTAATAAAAAATTATAAAAATGCAAATAAAGAGAAAATACGGAAAAATTTTCTGGTCTCTTTCCGGCATTCTTTTAAAATAACCTTCAAGCCTTAATAGAAAACTCCTCATTTCAAATTCTCCGTATCAAATGTAAAATTCATTCCAAAAGAATAGTAAACAACCCCTTTTTTATCAATAACTTTAAAACTAACTTTGACATTTTTGTTGTCTTTCTCAACATTCTCCACAAATTTATTTAAGTCTTTAAGAGAAATCGCTCCCCCCTGAACCTGAACATAAACAAGTTTCTTGTTTCTGCTCATTTTGTCAATAGACAGCGAGTTTATCCACACATTGTTATTGACATAGGAAGAAAAAATCTCAATAAATTTCGTCCAATAAACTTTGCCTGAAAAAAGAGTATTCAAGCTTTTTATAGTGTCTGTCAAAGCCTTTGATTTTATATTCAAGTTTCTCAATTTCACCGACAAACTAAGCAACTCTTTATCCTTAACAGACAACTCCTTATACTCTGAAATAAGAAGTTTGTTCTTCTTGGATTCTTTAAAATAATCGGTTAACGCAAATCCGTAAAACAAAAGCAATATCAACACCAAAAAAACAGAGCCCCAGAAAGCAATCAGGAAATTGGTATCCTCAGGCCATTTTTTTGTTGACAAATCCTTTGAGTAAAGGTTTACGAAACCGGCATTCTTTTTCATTTCAACAACCCCACGCCTAAACAAACCCCTATTCTTAACGGGTCAATTGAAACGTCTTTGCAGGAAAAACGGGTAAAAGGATTTAACAATTCCGTATTTATACCCAAAGAAGTTGAAAGCAGAGAATCTATTCCGGGAATATTCGCAAGTCCCCCGGTAAGATACAATCCGTCAACGCTTCCCCCTTTAATAACCGAATTGTAATATCCGAAACTTTTGGTAAGTTCTTCAATCAACATAGTTAACGCCTCTGATGTAATTTTATCGAGCAAGCTTCCGTCTCCGAGAGAAAACCCCAAGTACAAATTTTCAAGGCTTGAATACTCTATTCCTTTCTTATCAAGCATATCGCATAACTCAAAAGAAGAAAACATCAACTGTCTTTCAAACCTAACCATTCCGTTTTTCAAAATTGAGAGAGTGCTTGACTTCGCTCCGAGGTCAACAATTGCAACACTTGACTTAGCCTCTCCCTTCAATGCGGTAAACAAAGCCCTTAACGCATAAGGCGGAATGGTAATTAAGTCAACTTCCATATCCGCATGCTCAATTAGGGAAACATACTGCTTCAACACAGCCTTTCTTCCAACGTAAACCTTTACAAGAAATTTAGGAACAGCCTCGCTTTCTATTTTTTCAAGAACCTTAAAATCAAGATTATACTCTTCTTCGTTGAAATCAATTATTTTTTTCAATTCCCACTTAACAACTTCATACAACTCATCTTCCGGAACAACGGGAACTTTTATCTCCCTTACGGTTACATGGGACATATTTACGCAAATTTTCACTTTTTTCCCTTTTGCGTTTAATTTGTCCCTTAAAGAAACAAGCGCCGGAACAACAATTTCGGGATTGTCATAAGGATAGTCGCTTCTTGAAGAAAAGGGAAATATACCGCAGGCATCAATAGATGAGCCCGAACCGCAAAACTTTATCCCCTTTATTGCGGAATAACCAAGTTCAATTGCAACACAACTTTTTCTTTTAAAAAATTTTGCAATCATACTTAAAAAATAGCACAATTTTATGAAATTGCAATATAAATATTTTAATTTTCACACAGTTAGAAAATCAATTGAAAAATTTCAAAAAGACATCCGCCTCTTTGCTAATCTTTTCTAACTCCTTAAAATTGTGTAAATTACAGTTTTCAATTCTACACAATTCAACAACAAGTTGGTATTTATACTTAAAATTTTTGCCGGCAAGTTTTAATAATTTTTTTCTTTCTTTGCTCGTTATCACACCCTTCATAAACAAATTGTCTATTCGGGAATCATTTATTTCAAGGTTAATTTCGGCACAAAGCGAAGTGATAAGCATTGCTTTTTGATTATCTTTGACAACCGAAAAAACATTCTTGTACAAATCCCTAAAATTGTTAAATTCCTCTCCCTCAAACTCGGAAAGGTCAACATTTAAACCTTCCGATTTCATAAGCAAAACAAAACCGCTGTCAACCTTATAAATAGCCCTTTTCACCACCGTCATACCGAAAACGTTTTGAAGAATAAACAAACCGATAAAGGAAACAAGGCATGCGGCAAGAGGGGTTGCGACCCAGCCTGCGGCAATTTTCCCCATAACGTTGAATCTTATGTTTCGCCAGCCTCTAACCAAACCTATGCCTATAATCGCCCCTACAACAGCCTGAGAGGAAGAAACAGGCACAAGGGGAATAGGCGGCAAACCTAAGGATTTTACAAAATCGGACAAACTTTGAGACGCAAAAACAAACAAAACAAGCGATTCGGCCAAAACAACGACAAGCGCCGCCTGAGGGGAAAGTTTCAGCAATTCTCCCCCGACCGTTTTCATAACCTTGTAAGAATAGGTAAATATTCCCACCGAAATGGCAATACCGCCTATTAAAAAAAGTTGCTGCGGGCCTGACAGGGAAATCGGCCCTAAATGAAATTCCCTAAACGGAACGGACGGGACAAAAACACCCATAACGTTTGCTATATTGTTTGCCCCGAGAGAGTATGAGCCGAACGCTCCCACAAGAATTAAGCCTGTCCTTGTAAAACTGTCTATACGCAAAATGTGAATTTTTACGTTGTTGAAAAAAACTCTCAGAATCATATACAAAACAGCGGCAAAAAAAGCGGAAAGCAAAGGGCAAATTACCCATGTTGAAACAATCTTTGAAAGCACCTTGTAATCGGTAACATATCCGGAAAAAAAATTCCAGCCGACAATTGCCCCGACAATTGCCTGAGATGTGGACACCGGCAGTTCAAACTTTGTCATTACGTAAACGGTGTATCCTGCGGCAAGGGCAACCATAAACGAGCCTCCGAGAGCGTTTACCGCTCCCAATTTCCCAAGGGTATGGGAAGCGCCTGCACCGCTTATTACCGCGCCTAAAATGACAAAAACGCTTGCAATTATTGCCGCGGTTTTAAACCGCACCATTCCCGAACCGACGGCGGTGCCGAATACGTTGGCGGCATCGTTTGCGCCTAAACTCCACCCTAAAAACAATCCGCTTGAAAGATAAAAAAGAAGCATGGGCCCTCTTTAAATCATTCTCTTGATTGTGTAAATGGAAAGCCTGTCTGCAACGTCTTCCGCGTCGTCGGAAATAACCTCAACGTGTGTTGCAAAATACCTGAGATGGATTTTTCTTGAAAGTTTCATATTTGAACGAAAAATATCCTTTTTCAACTGGTCTCCAAGCCTGTCGGTTTCTTTTTCAAAAAAGTAAACCTTGTGCACGTGGTCTTTAACCCTTTTTATGTCTTTGAAAAAAGCACGGGAAGCAAGCACAACCTCTTCTCCCGCCTGACAACTTATTTCGGCAAGTTTTATGTATCTGTCTGCAAATTCAAGGGGAATATCGGGAATTTCCACGTCAAACTGATGCAATGTTTCTTTTGAAGAGTCAATTACATTGTCAAGGTGTTCAAGCAAAGCCAAAACGTCTCCCCTGTTTTCGGGAATTAAAGAGTAAGTGTACAAGTCGTTTTCTATTTCCCTTCTCAATTTATCCGCTTCCGCTTCAAGTTTGCTTATCTCCTTCAAATAATGCTCAAAATCGCTTTTATCCTCTTCAAAATAACTTTTTACTCCGCTTACAAATACAATCAAGCCTTGGCTTACCGCGTCCAAAAACTGGTCTATCTGATTTTCAAGACTTTTTGAACTGAAAAAAGCCTTCATGTTTACCCCCTGATTTCGTTTAAACTATTTTAGCACCGCCCACCAAAAAGGACAAATAAAAAAAGCCCCGAGATTTTCGGGGCTTGTTATAAACAACTATGGTTTCAAGGAATTATTTTCCCACCTCAAACCTTGCAAATCTTCTGATTTTCATATTTTCGCCGATTTCGGCAATTTTCTGGGAAAGAAACTGCCCTACGGTTACGCTTTCGTCGTAAAAGAAAGGCTGTTCAAGAAGGCAGTTTTCCTCGTAGAATTTGGAAAGTTTACCCTCAACAATCTTTTCGGCAATGTTTTTAGGCTTGCCCTGTGCCATTGCCTGTTCAAGATAAATTTCCTTTTCCTTTTCAAGAACTTCGGGCGTAACTTCATCTTTTGAAACAAATCTCGGCGCCGCAGTTGCTATGTGAATGGCAATCTGTTTTACCATTTCCTGAAACTGCTCGTTTCTTGCAACAAAGTCTGTTTCGCAGTTTACCTCAACAAGAACACCCAACTTTGAACCGGGGTGAATATAAGCGTAAACCATACCTTCCGCGGTTGTTCTTCCCGCCTTTTTAGCAGCGGCTTCAAGTCCTTTTTTCCTCAAAATATCAATCGCTTTTTCAATATCTCCTCCGGATTCAACAAGAGCCTTTTTGCATTCGCCCATGCTCAAACCGGTTTTCTGTCTCAACTCTTTTACCATTGCAGCAGTAATTTCAGCCATTTTACTTAGCCTCCTCTTTTACCTCTTCTTTTTCTTCCGCAGGCTCTTCAACCTGCTCTTCTCCCTCTGACTGAGCGAGGGTTTTTCCTTCTTCAATAGCCTGTGTCATTTTATTGACAAAAAGATTTATAGCCCTGATTGCGTCGTCGTTTCCGGGAATAACGTAATCAATAACATCCGGGTCGCAGTTTGTATCAACGATAGCAACAACGGGAATATTCAACTTTCTCGCTTCGGCAACGGCATTCTTTTCCCTCTTCGGGTCAATGATGAAGAGAACGTCGGGCAAATCGTCAAGGTCTTTAATCCCGTCAAAAAGCCTTTCCATCTTTTTCATCTTTCTTTCAAGTCTATACCTTTCCTTTTTGGGAAGATTTTCAGCCTCTCCGCTTTCAAATAGTTCAACCAAACCTTTGTATTTTTCAATACTTGTTTTAATTGTGTGAAAGTTTGTGAGTGTTCCGCCAAGCCATCTATGGTTTACAAAGGGAATACCCTTTTCCTTTAAACCGGCCATAGCGTCCTGAGCCTGCCTCTTTGTTCCTACAAAAAGGATTGTTTTTCCCTTCGCCGCTTGGTCGGCAATAAAAGCCGCCGCTTCTTTAAAAAGTTTAAGCGTTTTTTGAAGGTCAATAATGTAAATTCCGTTTCTTTCCCCGAAAATATACTTTTTCATTTTCGGGTTCCACCTTCTTGTCTGGTGTCCGAAGTGAACACCCGCTTCAAGCAGTTCTTTCATAGAAATGTCAACCAACGAATACCTCCTTTAAATTTAAGATTGTAAATTTTCTCCTTGCAAAATTGAAAAAAGAAATTATCTCTTGGAAAACTGGAATCTCTTTCTTGCTTTGGGCTGCCCGTATTTTTTTCTTTCTTTCATTCTCGGGTCCCTTGTAAGCAATCCGTTCTCCCTTAATTTCGGCCTCAAACCTTCGTCGTATTCAAGCAATGCTCTTGCAATTCCGTGCCTGATAGCGCCTGCCTGACCGGAAACTCCGCCGCCTTTTACGGTAACGTATGCGTCAAATTTGCCCACTGTTCCGGAAATTTCAAAAGGCTGCCTTATAATCATTTTTAAAATATCGCTTTTCACATACTCGTCAATAGACTGATTGTTAATTGTTATATTTCCGTTTCCGGGGGTTAAAAACACCCTTGCAACGGATGTTTTTCTTCTTCCAGTGCCGTAATACTGAACCTTCCTCACTTATTCCTCCTATGTTAAATTACAAGTGTTTCCGGTTTCTGAGCCGCATGCGGGTGCTCCGCACCGGTGTAAACCTTTAACTTTTTAAACATTTTTCTTCCGAGTTTGTTTTTAGGAAGCATTCCCTTAACCGCCCTCTGAACAACCATTTCAGGCTTTTCCTGTAAAATCTGCCTTGCGGTTCTTTCTTTCATGCTACCGGGTCTCGTTGTTCTCCATCTGTAATACTTTTGGTCAAGTTTTCTTCCGGTTAACACTACCTTATCGGCATTGATAACAATCACGAAATCGCCTGTGTCAACGTTGGGGGTATAGATAGGCTTATGCTTTCCCCTTAAAATTCTGGCAATTCTTGTCGCAATTCTTCCAACCGGTTTGCCGGCCGCGTCAACCACATACCATTTGCGCTTAACTTCGTGTTTCTTAGCGAAGCATGTTTCTTTGTTTTTGTTTGTTGCTCTCATGCCACATATCTCCTTTATGTTTAATTCTCAAAATAATCCCTTCAAGGATTTTACACTTTAAAGGAATTTAAAGCGTTTGTCAAGTATCAATCACAAAAAAACTGTGATAAAATCACAGTCGCCATGGAGAATTTTAGCATAAACTTTTTAATAAAAGAAACCAAAAAAACGCTTGAAAAAGAAATTTTTGTAAACAAGGTAAAACTTAAAAAAGAATTCCTTATTTTCAATACAAAAAGCACAAACATTATCTTTCCGCTTACCCCGAAATCGCCGCCGTTTTTTCTGTCGGACAAAGGAAATCCGGGAAAAGAGGCTAAAAACAGCGAGATTAACGTATTCAGGAAATACCTTGAAAACTCAATAATTACCGAAATAACAAAGCCTTTTCACGAAAGGGTTATCTTTTTCAAAGTAAAAAAAATGATGATTTGGGGGGAAAAAAAAGACTTTTTTTTTATCGTAAACTGTGCAACCCTGCCCCACAAATGGTATATAACCGACGAAAATAAAAAAATAATTTTTTCAAAAAACGACGAAAGCGCAGTAAGCGGGACTTTGTTTTTAATGCCTGAAACAGACAAGGAAGATTTTTCGGAAGAAAAATTAAGCGAAATAGACAAACTTTCCCCGCTTGAAATTGCAAAAAAATTCAAGGGATTTTCAAAAACCTATGCGGAAGAGTTAAAGGCAAAAAAAGACAGAAAGGAATTTTGGGAAAAAATTTTAACCGCAGAAAGCGAAGGGGGATTTTTATACAAAAAAGGATGCTATCCGTTAAAAATGGAAACTTTGTCTCCCGAAATCAAAATATTTGAAAGTTTCAACCAATGCCTTGAAACAGAGTTTTTTGAAAAACTAAACAAAGGAAAAATTGCGTCCTTAAAGAAAAAAATTATAAAAAAACTCAAAAAAGAGATTGAAAAAAAGAAAAAACTGCTGAAAAAACTTGAAAAAGAGATTGAAGACGCAAAAAAAGGGGAAAAACTTTTAAAAACCGCAGAAATTCTTTCCGCAAACTTCCATCTTTTGAAAAGAGGGGAAAAAAGCATAAGGGTTTTTGATTTTTACCAAAATAAGGAAAGGGAAATTCCGCTTGACCCAAACCTTTCTCCGAAAGAAAACGTAAGCAGGCTTTACAGAAAAGCCACAAAATTTATCAAGAAAAAACCTATTATTGAAAAAAGGGTAAAAGAGATTGAGGCGGAAATTCACGCATTGAAAGACAATTTATACCTTGCGGAAAATGCTGAAAACATGGAAGACTTATCGGGAT
>JAMOUY010000066.1 GCA_027067895.1 Acidobacteriota bacterium | reverse complement strand
GCGACAGTTTTTATTATTTTCCAAATCGGAATTATTGAACACACATCATCCGTTGAATTTTGTGCAAGTTGCCACAGTATGGAACAATTTCACGAGGCATGGATTAACGGAAAACACGGGACAGGGAAAAAGGGAGTTGTTGTGGCAAAATGCGTTGACTGCCACCTTCCCCACGACAACATGGTGCACTATTTGTGGGCAAAAGGCATTTCCGGAACAAAAGACACTCTTGCAACCATATTCGGTTATCAACCGGATTGGATAAAAAATCTTGAAAACAGAGAGCATTTCACCTATGAATCCGGATGTAGAAAATGCCATGTTGACCTTGTCGCCCCGGGAATTCCTTTAAAAGCCTTTCAGGCTCACAGAGAATACGAACTGGGAGAAACCGACAAAACATGTATTTCCTGCCATCAGGACGTAGGACACGGCGATTTAAAATCTATTTTGTTAAATAACAAATCCAAGGAGGATTTATGAGAAGAATTGTTTGTTTTCTAACCTTAATGCTTACCTTCGCAGTATTTGCCGGGAATCAATACCCCAACCTTGCCCCCAAAGAATTGAAAATCACAAGGGGATATTCCAAAGCGGCTTTAAAGTGTATCCAATGCCATGCCGAAAAAACACCCGGAATTGTTCATGATTGGAAAGACGGAAGAATGGCTCATGCGGGAGTATCCTGCTACGACTGCCACGTAGTAAAGAAATCAAATCCTATGGCTTCCCAATGCCCGGGCGTTGAAGGAACAAATATTTACATTTCCCCCATGGTTTCCCCGAAAACATGTGCAAGATGCCACCCTGCGGAAGTTGAACAGTTTTCAAAAAGCGGACACGCAAAATTAGGCGCCGCTCCCGTTGTTGACAAAGCAAAATTTCAGAAACTTATGTACCACTTTGAAGGCGGAGAATTTATGGGAGTAAAAAAAGGAACGGGAACCAACACGGCAACAAGAAGGTCGGGCTGTCAAATGTGCCACGGAACAAAGGTTGAAGTGAAAAACGGAAAACCCGTTAACGGAACTTGGCCCGCAGGTGTAGGAACAAGGTATCCCGACGGCGGAATAGGCAACTGCTCGGTTTGCCACACAAGACACAGATTTTCCATTGAAGAAGCAAGAAAACCCGAAGCATGCGCATCCTGCCACCTTGGCCCCGACCACCCCAATATAGAAATCTATCTTGAAAGTAAACACGGACAGATGTATCTGACAGAAGGAGAAAAATGGAGATGGGATTCCGCTCCCGACGCATGGGAACCGGGAGATTACAGGGCACCTACCTGCGCCACCTGCCACATGAGCGGAATCGGCGAACTTAAAACCACTCACAATATAAACGAAAGGCTTCATTGGGACCTTATGCATAAAAAAAGTGTTGTTAGAAGCGGAGAAAGAGGCGACGGAGCAAAGGGAAGACCTCTAATGGAAAAAGTTTGTCAAAACTGCCACTCAAAAACACACACAAAAGTAACCTTCAAAACGCTTGACGATTCGGTTCAACTCTACAACGATTATTACGTAAAAGCCGAAAAAATGCTCAAAGATTTAAAAGCAAAAGGATTACTCAAAAAAGACCCGTGGTCGGATTCATTTCAGGAACTTTACTACTACCTCTGGCACCACGTAGGAAGAAGAGCAAGAATGGGCGCTGCAATGAACGGACCTGATTATGCCCACTGGCACGGTTTCTTCCAATTATTCCAAGTGTTTAAAGACATGCAAGAAATCTACAATTACAGAATAAAACACAACAAAATTGAAGAAACCTCATTTGTTATGTCCAGTGCGCCTTATTAATAAAAAGGGTTAAACAAAAATTTTTTCAAAATATTATATGGAGGTTATAATGAAAAAAATTTCAAAAATTCTTTTGTTTTTCTTCCTAATAAGCGTAATTCCCGCTTTTGCCGGAGGATTTCTTGATTCAATAAAAAACGGTAAAGCATCCGTTGAATTGAGATTTAGCTTTGAATACTCGGACCTTGACGATGCCGCAGACCTTGACAGCGCAAAGGGAATAACACTTAGAACAAGATTGGGATTTATGACGGAAGAATACAACGGATTTTCAATGTTTTTCCAAATGCACAACGTATCCCAACTTCTTGACGATTACAGATGGCCGGGTGGCGGAGATGCAGGATACGACCCAATCGCAGACCCGGACGGTTCAAGGGTGCATCAATTCTACTTCACTTACAAATTCAACAATTATGTGGCATTAAAAGCGGGAAGACAAGAAGTAATCTTTGACGATGCAAGATTAATCGGAAACGTTGGTTGGAGGCAAAACGGACAATCATTTGACGGTGCCGTTCTTTCAGTCAACACATCAAATAACTCATTGGCCTTTGCTTACATTTACAGACTTAACACCATCTTCCTTACACACGTTAATGTTGACGGATTTTATGCAATTCACGACACCTTTACCATGAACAAAAATCTGAAAGTAAGCGCATTCGCATACCTTTTGGATACGGAAAGCGATTCGCCGGATTCAAGAGACAGCGGGACATACGGCGTTAGGCTGTTCGGTTCAAAAGACAACGTAAAATACGACTTCACCTATGCTATTCAGAACGACTTTGCCGACGGGGAAAACCACGGCGGAAATATGATTAACGCATACTTTGAGTACAAGTTTGAAAACTTTGCAATCGGTGCTGGCTACAACATGATTTCCGGCCAAGACGGAAACGACAGGCCGTTTGACACCTTATTTTCAACCGCACACAAATTCAACGGCTGGGCAGACCAATTCCTTGCAACAAACGGCGGAAAATTGGTAAACGGATTGGACGATTACTTTGTTCAATTTTCCACCGTCATTGCAAAACACAAACTTGTAATGGTTTACCACTCCTTCGACACAAACGAAGACGTAACATACGGAGAAAAATACGGTGATGAAATTGATATGCTTGTTCTTAGAAAACTCAATTCCAATCTTACCGTATTGCTGAAAGCGGCATTTTACAACGCAAAAAATTATGAAAATAACCCCACAACGGATGAAACCGTAATTTGGTTTAGGGCAATTTACAAATTTTAATTACTCTCTCATCACCTTTCTTTTAAACGGGCGGATTTTCCGCCCGTTTTTTTATTTCAAAAAACAAAAATTTTTTTGCCCCGTAATAAATTACAAAGGAGGTGTGATATGGAAAAAACAAAAGGTTATGTTTGTCCAAAATGCGGACACACATCTTTTAAAAGAGGGGAGATGAGGGCAACGGGAGGATTTTTAAGCAAATTATTTGATATTCAGACAAAAAGATTTATAACAATCTCGTGCAAAAATTGCGGATACACAGAGTTTTATGCAACAGATTCAAGCACTTTGGGAAACATTTTTGATTTCCTCATTGACTAAAAAACTGAAAACATTGACTAAAAAACTGAAAAAATTGA
>JAMOUY010000065.1 GCA_027067895.1 Acidobacteriota bacterium | reverse complement strand
GCTGGTTTATTGAGCCTGTAACCGCAATGTACTGCTTTAACGGAATTTCGCCTATTGCCGAAAGCAAAACGTACAATTCGGTTGAAGACGCAGAGTCTCCGTCAACTCCGCCGTATGACTGCTCAAATGTAATTGACGCGTTTATTGAGATTGGAAAATCCCTTCCGTATTTTCCCTGAATATAGCCTTGAAGTATCAAAAGCCCCTTGTCGTGTATGCTTCCGCTTAACTCGGCTTCTCTTTCAATGTTTATAATTCCCCTGTCTCCCAAGGCAACCTGCGCTGTAATTCTCGTAGGTTTGCCGAATGAGTGGAATTCGTAGTCGTAAACCGATAAGCCGTTTATCATTCCAACCTTTTCGCCGTCTGTATCAACCATTATTACGCCTTTGTTGATTTCTTCAAGCACTTCTTCCTCAAACAGGTTAAACCTGTCTATCCTGTTTAACATCGCTTTTTCAACGTGTTTTTCGTTTACCAATTGCGCTTTTTCGCTTTTTGCCGTAAAACTTGCCTCTCTCATAATGTCTGCCACAAGGTGAAACCTTGCGGTGAATTTTTCCCTGTCTCCCGAAAGCCTTACGCTTTCGTTCAAGATTTGGATTATGGCTTTTTTGTTGAAAGGAAGAAGTTTTTCTTCGTCAATTATTTTTTTCAAAACGCTTAAATAGTCTTTTAAATTCTTGTCGTTTATGTCAATTGTTGGTGAAAATTCGCAAAGCACTTTGAAGATTTTTTTAAATTCGTCGTCCCTGCTGTAAAGGGTGTAGTAAATTCTTTCGTCTCCCAAAATTATAACTTTTAAATTTACCGGAATAGGTTCTGGCTTTAAAGATACGGTATGCAAAACCGTCTGTTCCGCTTTTTCTATTTCAAGCAGATTGTTTTTCAGTGTTCTTTTGAGTTTTATCCAAACTTCCGGTCCCTCTTGAAAAATGTCGTTTGCGTTTAAGACAAGGTATCCGCCGTTTGCTTTTAAAAGTGAGCCAGCCCTTATGTCCATGAAGTTGACCACCTGCTCTTTATTTAAACTCAAATGTGAGTCAATTGTCCCGAAAAGGTTTTGTTTTGAAGGGGATATTTCGCTTACAATAGGCGCTCCTTTCAAACTTCCGTTGTCAACTAAAAGGTTTACCGAAAAATCTTCAAGTTTCTGCCCGATGTTTTCTTTGTTTCCTCCCATTATTGAGTCAAGCAGAGAGTAAAGGTTGTTTTCAAAATAAATTTCAATTTCTTTTAAATAATTTTCAACCTCTTTTCCGACTTTTTTCAATATCTTTTTCAAATGCCTTTTTACTGCGGGAAGAACCGAGCGTTTGTTGAATTCAAGCAATTCCTGATGTAATTTTTCTTGATTTTCCTCTATTTTTCCGTATATTTCGTCAAGTTTGTCGAGAAGTTTCTGCCTTGTGTCAAGTATTGCTTTAAGTTCTTTTTCCTTTAACTTTTTTTGTGCTACAAGGTTTCTTAAAGCGTCTATCTGATATACTTTTTCATTTATTATCGGAAGGATGTCCGCTTTTGAGCCTCCCGAAAGTTTTACGAGTTTAAATCCGTATTTGGCTGTTTCTTTTTCAAATTCAAGCAGTAATTTGTTTTCTTCGTCGCTGTATTTGGTTATTATTTTTTTTGAATTGTCTTTGTACGTTTGGCTTTCAAATATTTGAGGAAGTGTGTCGGCAATTTCTTTTTTAAACTGTTCCATTGCTTCAACAAACTTTTTGCCGTTTCCCGCTTTGAGTTTTATAAGTTTTGGATTGAGTTTGTCTTTGAAGTTTTGGACATAGCAAATATCTTCGGGAATTTCCTTTTCCCCTGCAAACTTGTCAAGGAATGTTTTTATTGTTGTCATTTTTCCCGTGCCGGAAAGTCCTGTTACGAAAATGTTGTAGCCTTGGCTTTCCATTGAGAGCCCGAATTTAAGAGCCTTCATTGCCTTTGGCTGGCCTATTATTTCTCTTGTAGGCTTTAAATCGTCGGTTGTGTTAAAGTTAAGTTTTCCCGCCGGGACATTCCATTTTAAGTTTTTCGGGGTAAGTCTTTTCATTTAAACTCCTATAATTTCTTCTTTCCTATTTCAAGCATTCTTTTTAAGGGAATTAGCGCTTTTTCCCTAATTTCTTCCGAGACTTTTATTTCTGTTTGTTCAAGCGCAAGGGCTTCGTAAACATGCTGTAATTTTGTCTTTTTCATGTTTATGCACATAAGTTTAGGCGATGCTATTACGATTAGTTTGTCTTTGACTTCTTTTTCAAGCCTGTGTCTCATTCCCTCTTCGGTAACAAGAATAACTATTTTTTTGTCGGTTTTTTTGGCTTCTTCAATCATTTTTGAGGTTGAGCACGCAACATCGCACACTTCAACAACCTCTGGCCTGCATTCGGGATGGCAGATGACAAACGCGTCTTCGTATAAAGCCTTCATTCTCAAAATGTCTTCAACGTTTACCCTGTGGTGGACTGTGCAGTGTCCGTCCCAAAGTATGAGTTTTTTGTCCGTTTTTTCCTGAACAAATGAACCTAAATTTGAGTCTGGAATAAAGATAACTTCATCAGAGTCTATTGCGTTTACCACGTCTGCGGCGTTTGATGATGTGCAACAGTAGTCGCTTTCTGCTTTTACTTCCACCGAAGAGTTTATGTAAGTGACCACGGGGATGCCGGGATAGGTTTTTTTCAAAGCCCTTACGTTTTCCGCTTTGATTGTGTCAGCAAGCGGGCATCCTGCGTCTTCAACGGGAAGCAAAACCTTTTTTTCAGGGGATAAGATTGCCGCGGATTCCGCCATAAATCTAACTCCGCAGAAAACAATTGTTTGTTCTTTCGCCTCTTTCCCGATTTTTGCCAACTCAAAAGAGTCTCCCGTAACATCCGCTATTTCCTGTACTTCTTTGATTTGATAGTTGTGGGCAAGGATAATCGCGTTTTTTTCTTTTTTCAGTTTTTTTATTTCTTCTTTTATGTCAAAAGCCATTCATTACTCCAAAATAGTGTTGTCTATAAGCCTTGTTTTTCCGAAATAAACCGCAAGCGCCAATACGCTCTTTTCCCCCAATTTTTCAACAGGGCTCATTGTGGTGTAATCCACAATCTCAACATAGTCAATTTTAGCGAGATTAAAAGATTTTACAACCTTTTCAACCTCTTTTTTTATGGTTTTGGCGTCTTTTTCCCCTTTTGCGAACAATTCTTCCCCTTTTCTTATCCCTTTGTACAACGCAATTGCCTGTTCTCTCTCTTCCGGGAAAAGGTAAACGTTTCTTGATGACATTGCAAGCCCGTCTTTTTCCCTCACAATGGGGCAGATGTGGAAGTTTATGTCAAGGTTGAAGTCTTTTATCATCTGCTCAATTATTCTTGCCTGCTGAATGTCTTTCTGCCCGAAATAAGTGTTGTGGGGCTTTGTGATGTTGAAGAGTTTGAGCACAA
>JAMOUY010000064.1 GCA_027067895.1 Acidobacteriota bacterium | reverse complement strand
AAACCTTGAAATTTACAAAAACGAATTTTTCATAATTTTAGGGGAAAACGGAAGCGGAAAATCAAGCCTTTTAAAACTGTTCAACAGGCTTGAAATTCATACCGCGGGAAAAATTTTGTTTGAAAATGAGGACATTACCGAAATTCCGATTTCGCAACTGAGAAGCAAGGTTGTAATGGTTATGCAGGGGGCAACCCTGTTTGAGGGAAAAGTAAAAAAGGTGCTTGAAACCTATATTGAAAAACTCAACTTAAAGCAAAAACCCGAAGACATACTTGAAATTATGGGGCTTGACAGAAAAAACCTTGAAAAAAACACCGAAGATTTGTCTGGCGGAGAGGGACAACTTATAGCAATTGCACTTGCAATAGCAAAAGACCCTGAAATATTTCTTCTTGACGAAATAACCTCGGCGCTGTCAATAACAATGGGCGCAATGGTAAGGGAAAAGATGAAAGAATTGCACAAAAAGGGCAAAACAATAATATGCATAACCCATAACATGGAAAACGCAATTCAAGTGGGGGAAAGGGGAATTTTCCTGAAAGACGGGAAAATTATAAAAACCGGAGACGTAAAACAACTTGTTGACTGTTTCGGAAAGGACGAATCCCAATGCATGAAAAAGTGATTTACTCGGTAATTTTGCTTCTAATAGCCGTCTTTATTTCGTGGTATAACAAACTCAAAGCGGAAAAAGATTTAATCATAGGCGGAATAAGGGCTGCCGTCCAACTTGTGGCAATAGGATACGTGCTTGATTACGTATTCTCCCTCAACACCCTGTGGTCACAACTTCTTTTGCTTTTTGCAATGAGCATAATAGCGGCACACACGGCAAAGGGAAGGGCAAAAGAGGTAAAAAAGGCGGGGCTTCTATCCTTTATCGGCATACTGTCTGGCACGGCGGTTTCAATAGGGGTTTTGCTTGCGGTGGGAATTATTACCCCCAAACCCAATTACCTTATACCGTTAGGCGGAATGGTTATAGGAAACACAATGACGGCATCGGCGCTTGCAATTGACAGATTTTACAACGAATTAAAGTCAAACATGCCTAAAATTCTCTTTGCTTTGTCTTTGGGAATGAGCACAAAAGACGCATCTATTTTTTACATAAGAAAATCAATCCGCGCGGCAATGACGCCTATAATAAACACCTTAAAAATTGTGGGCTTAATTCAGTTGCCCGGCGCAATGACGGGTATGCTTGTTGCAGGCGCTTCACCCATGAAAGCCGCAATGTTTCAACTTGTCATAATGTACATGATTGCCGCGGCAATCGGGACGGGAAGCGCAATCACTTTGCTTCTTGCAAGAAAAAACCTGTTTTACAAAGACATTACGGTAAATCTGCAATGAAAAAGAAAGACAAAATATTTCGGATTGACAAAATCAAAACCGACTTTCAATTTGACAGAGAGGTTGCGCAGATATTTGACGATATGCTAAACCGCTCAATTCCCTTTTACAGAGAGGTTATTGAAGCAACGGGCGAAATTCTAAACTCATACCTTGGCAAAAACCCGAAAATTTACGACTTGGGCTGTTCAACGGGGAACACCCTGCTTTACATTGCAAATGTTTTAAAGGAAAAAAATCCCGCCTTAATCGGAATTGACAACTCAAAGGATATGATTGAAAAGGCGAAGGAAAAGGCAAAGGCTTACGGAAAAGAGATTAACTTTTCAGTGTCCGACATTAAAAAAGCCGATATTTCGGAAGCCGACGCGGTTGTCATGAATTACACTTTGCAGTTTATCCGCCCGATAAAAAGGCCCGAAATTGTAAAAAAAGTTTTTGACGGATTGAAAAGCGAAGGAATTTTCATACTAAGCGAAAAAATTGTGTTTGAGCATCCCAAGTTGAACAGAGACTTTCTTGAAATCTATTACAATTTCAAGAAAAAACAGGGATATTCCGAACTTGAAATAGCAAGAAAAAGGGAAGCGCTTGAAAACGTGCTAATTCCATTTACGCTTGAAGAAAACCTCAGCCTTCTTAAAAAAGCGGGTTTCTCCTACACTACTCCGTTTTTTCAGTGGATAAACTTTGCATCAATTATCGCAGTAAAATAAATCAGAACAAAATTCAAAAAAATCGGTAGTAAACCTTCAAATTGCACAATTTTATGTTAAGATATTTTCTATGAACTGGATAGATATTGCCGTGCTTGTCATTATTATATCTTCGGGCGTATTCGCCTTTTTCAAAGGATTTGTCAGAGAGGCTTTGTCAATAGTCGGGCTTGTCGTTGCAACCGCTCTTTCTTTCAGGTTTTACAAACCGTTAAGCGTTTACCTGACATCAATAATCGCGGCAAAGCCTTTGAGGGAATTTATAACGTTTATTTTGATTTTTCTCGCACTGTTAGGCGTTGTCGCCCTGATTTCCTACCTTGCAAAAAAGATATTCCAAACCACGGGATTGACATTTTACGACAAACTTTTGGGACTTTTATTCGGAATTGTGAGGGGAATTTTAATTGCATACGTTTTAATTCTCATTATTGAAACGACAAAAATCGCTCCGGAAGATTTGAAAAACGCAAAAACTTACCATGCTGTAAAACAAAGCGCGGTATTTTTCACCGAAAAAGGCAAAAACATCTATCAAAGGATAAAAAAATGAGAGAACAACTTGAAAAACTGTTTGAGGAAATGCTTGACAACTCAATAAGTTTGCACGACTTTATCAACCTTATGGAAAGCATTTACATTGAAAAAGCCCTTGAAAAAAACAATTTCAACATTGTTCAAACCGCAAAAAAGTTGAAAATTCACAGAAACACGCTGTCAAACAAAATAAAAAAACTTGATATAAAGTTAAATGGAAAGTAATTTAGTTTACTTTGAGAAAAAAATTTCAAAAAACGAATGGACAATTCCTAAGTTTTTAAAGACAAAAGAGTTTTCCGAAGTTGAAGAAATCAAAGAAAATCCCGTCGCAATAATAATTTCGCCCGAAACTTTTTTAAAAAACGCAGACAAAAATTTGTTTAACGCAATAATAGACTGCGCCGAAAACAAAATAACCAATGAGGAAATAAGAGATTTGTGCATTCTCTCTCCGTTTTTTATCGCATTGAGCAAAGAAGACAAAAACCTTGAAAAAATATTTGAAAAGAAAAAAATTCCGTTAAACCCGCGGGAAAACGGATTTATGGGAATTGTCTACAAGTCTGATAAAATGGAAAAAATAATTTCCCTAATAAAAAAAGTTGCAAAAACAGACGCAACGGTTTTAATAAGGGGCGAAAGCGGGACGGGAAAAGAGGTTGTCGCAAAGGCAATACACAATCTAAGCAACAGAAAAAACAAAAAATTTGTCGCCGTAAACTGCGCATCCATTCCCGAAACCCTGCTTGAAGCGGAATTATTCGGCCACAAAAAAGGCGCATTTACAGACGCATATACCGACAGAAAGGGAATGTTTGAAATAGCGGACAAAGGAACC
>JAMOUY010000063.1 GCA_027067895.1 Acidobacteriota bacterium | reverse complement strand
TTATTTTCTGGCATTTCTTCTTTGTAATATTCCATCCGGGTGTTTATCCGATGGATTTTACATGGATTGACGGTAAAATCCCCGTTGAGGAGATTAAGCATTTGAGACCTGAATGGTATAAAGAGTTAAAAGAAAAAGGTGAAATTAAAGAATAAAAAAGTGGAAAAAATAAAAGATTTAAGGCGGACAAAAAGTCCGCCTTTTTTTATCCAATCAGCATGAGCAGAAAATACAAAAGCAGTGCGCCTGCAATAAGCGGGATTAGCACTATAAAAATAATGAAAAGTTTAAGTCCGATAACAAACAGCGCGAGAATTACAGGGAAAAATACCAAAAACGCGATAAGTCCAACGATAAATCCCGAAAGATAAATCGCAACTTTAAAAACAAGTTTTAAAAACCAGAAAAAAATCGCTAACGTTAACAAGCCTAAAAATGCCATTGTAATCAATGTGAAAAACTCAACCATATCGGCCTCCCTTTTCCTTTTTATATAACTTACGAAAACAAAATCAAAATGTTTATTTGCGATTAGTCTGTTGTGCTAAATCCTTTTTTTTAATAGAATAGAAAAGAAAACCAACAATTTAAACTTTTGGAGGGGATATGGAGAGAATTAGAATCGGCAATGCCGGAGGTTATTGGGGAGACGACCCTGACGCTTTGAAAAATCAGGTTTTAAACGGAGAGTTGGACTTTATCACCATAGATTACCTTGCTGAAATTACAATGTCCATAATGAACAAGCAGAAACTTAGAGACCCTTCGTTGGGTTATGCAAAGGATTTTTTAAAGCATATAGACCCTGTTTTTGAGGAAATTGTAAAAAGAAACATAAAGGTTATAACAAATGCAGGCGGTGTCAATCCTGAGGCGCTTGCTGAAAAACTTGAAGAATTGGCTTTGAGCAAAGGCTTAAAGGGAGTGAAAATAGCCGTTGTTGAGGGAGACAATATTCTTGATTCAATAGACAAACTTGCCGAAGAGGGAGTGGATTTTTCAAACATGGAAACGGGAGAGCCTTACGATTTGATTAAAGGCAAGGTTTTGTCCGCAAACCTGTATTTTGGCGCCGCGCCGGTTGTTGAGGCGTTAAAACAGGGAGCAAACATTGTGATTACCGGAAGGGTAACAGACACGGGAATTACCCTTGCGCCTATGATTTACTCTTTCGGCTGGGATACCGCAGATTACGACAAACTGGCTTCGGGTATTGTTGCAGGCCACATACTTGAATGCGGTGCGCAAAGCACAGGCGGGAATTTTACCGATTGGGAAAAAGTCCCTTCCTTTGACACAATAGGCTATCCCATTGCGGAAATTTACAAAGACGGCACTTTTGTTATTACAAAGCATGATTCCCTTGACGGAATGGTAAGTGTTGATACTGTAAGAGAGCAGTTGGTTTACGAGATGGGAGACCCGAAAAACTATATTACCCCGGACGTTATTGCCGATTTCTCAACCATAAAACTTGAACAAATAGGAGAAAACAGGGTAAAGGTTTCCGGTGTTAAAGGTTATGCCCCCACCGATTTGCTGAAAGTTTCCATATCCTTTGAAGACGGGTACAAGTCAAGCGGGGCTATAATAATCTCGGGACCCGACGCAAGGAAAAAGGCTGAAAAGTTTGCGGAAATATTCTGGAAAAGGGTTGGCATTGAGTATGAGGACAGTTTGACGGAATTTGTCGGGCTAAATGCATGCCACTATCATCTTGCCCATTTAAAAGAGGCAAACGAAATTCTTTTAAGGTTTTCGGTAAGAGACCATGACAGAAGCAAGTTTGAAAGGTTTAGAAGAAAACTTCCAGCATTGATTTTAAGCGGGCCTCCGGCTGTTGCCGTAACAGGCGGCGCGCCTCACATTCAAAACGTTGTTTCTTATTGGCCGGCGCTTGTCCCTCAGGAAATTTCAAAATGGAAGGTTTCTGTCTTTGAAAGCGGCAAAAAGATTTTTGAAAAAGAGGGGAATTGGGAAAAGACAGGCGGAAGTATAAAGGAAGTTAAAGACAATACGAATTTTGACGGCAAAAAGTTTGAAAACGCCAAAACAGAAAGGGTGTTGTTAAAGAAAATTGCCCTTGCAAGAAGCGGAGACAAAGGGGATACCTGCAACATAGGTTTGATTGCAAGAAGCGATTTGGCTTGGGAGTTTATAGGTTGGAAGATAACCGAAAAACTTGTAAAGAAGATTTTCGGCGAAATAGTAAAAGGAAATATTGAAAGGTTTGAGGTTAAAAATCTCAATGCCTTTAATTTTCTGCTTCATAACGCGCTTGGCGGTGGCGGCACAAAGAGTTTGAGAATTGACGCTCAGGGGAAAACCCTTGCGCACGCTCTTTTAAATCAGTTTTTTGATATTCCCGTTAACGTTCTTGAAAGTGTGAGGTGATTATGTTTGAAACCGTAAAACTTGAAAAAAAGGGAAACGTTCATTATTTGATTTTAAATCGTCCCGAAAAAAGAAACGCAATGAATGAAACCATGCAGGCGGAAATTATGATGGCTTTGGAAGAGGTTGAGTTGCAGAAGGGAAGGCTTTGCGTAATTACAGGCGCGGGAAGCGTGTTTTGCGCAGGCGCGGATTTGAATTGGATGAGGAAAATGAAAGACTTTTCCTTTGAGGAAAATCTAAAAGATTCAAAAAAACTTGCCTTAATGTTTAGAAAGATAAGGGAAGCGTCTTTTGTTACCGTTGCCGCTGTAAACGGCCATGCAATCGGCGGTGCGGTGGGAATTATTTCAGCCTGCGATATGGCTGTTGCAAAAAGAGGCTCAATGTTTTCCTTCGGAGAGGTAAAATTGGGGATAGTGCCTGCGGTTATTGCGCCTTACATTGTTGCAAAAACAAATCAATCTGCGGCAAGGTATTACATGCTTACAGGCGAAAGGTTTGATGCCGACAGGGCTTACGAAGTGGGGCTTGTCCATAAGGTTTTTGACGAGAATGAGTTTGAAGAAGGGTTGAAAAAACTTCTCAAACAGATTTTAACCGGAGGAAAAAATTCCCAGAAACTTATAAAAAGGCTTCTTGACCACATATCCCCCGTGCCTTCAAAAGAAACCGAGGATTTTACGGTTGAAATGATTGCAAGGGCAAGAATTTCCGACGAGGGGCAGGAAGGCATTGCCGCATTTTTTGAAAAGAGAAAACCCTCGTGGTTGGAGGATAAAATTGAGTAAGTTTGAAAGGGTTTTGATTGCAAACAGGGGAGAGATTGCGAAGAGAATTTACCATGCTTTGAGAAATCTTGAAATTACGCCTGTAATCCCTGTTGTTGAAAAGGAATATGCCCAATGCTTTTCAATGTATCCCAACGCAATTGTAATAAAGGCGGAAGACGGCGTTTTTTTAAAGCCGGATAAATTGATTGACATTGCTAAGGAAAACAAATGTCAGGCAATTCATCCGGGATACGGATATTTGGCTGAAAACGCCGATTTTGCAAAAAAGTGCGAGCAAA
>JAMOUY010000062.1 GCA_027067895.1 Acidobacteriota bacterium | reverse complement strand
TTTCTTTGCCGGAAAAAGTTTTGGACGGCGCAAATGATTTTTCGGTTCTATTTTGGATTAAGACAACTTACCGAGGAAATCAAAGTATAGTTTCGGCGGCTAATGCCACAGTCAGTTGGGGTAACGAATTTCTGATTTTTTTGAAAGATTACAGAACAATGGAAGTATACGTTAAAGCAAGAAGAATTACGGCAACTATTGGAAATATAGCGGATAATGTGTGGCACCAAATAGCGGTTGTCCGAACCGGGAGTACCGTAAGAATTTATGTTGATGGTTCTTTGGTTTATACGACTAATAGGCTTCCTTCCGGTGCTTTAAGGGTTGACCCGGGAGGTTTGATTATCGGGCAGGAGCAGGATAGAGTCGGCGGCAGGTTTGATAGAAAGCAAGATTGTCAGGGATTTGTTGACGAGTTGGTTTTTTATAGAAGGGTGTTGTCTGGTTCGGAGATTTCAAGTATTTATAACAATCAAAAAACTGGCAACAACTTTGATGGGACTGCAAGAACATGTTTAGAATGCGGGCCGAATGGCGATTGGAGAATGGACGAATGCGAATGGAACGGTACTTTCGGCGAGGTTGAAGATTCTTCCGGAAATAACCTGAACGGAACGGCCAAGGGTAATAATCCTGACGGAAAAGTTGCCGAAATTTACGAAAATGAGTATATTTGCAACAGCGGTTTGTTCAGAGGGCAAGGATACATGGAAAACGGGGCATGGCATCAAGCAAGATATTATATTGAAGTCCCAGACAATGATTTGCTTTCCCCCCTTGAAACTGATAATCAAATGACAATTACCGGCTGGTTTAACACAAACGCAAATTCGGGAACAATAATTTCCAAATCCGGTTCAAACAGAGAATACAGGGTTTATGTTGCCGGAGGTGACTTAAAGGTTGATTTTTATAATGCGAATAACAGCGCTTTCTCAACAACAATCCATACTTCCGTAAACAATGGTTCATGGCACTTTTTTGCCGTTATGGCGGAAATCACCGGCAGTCCCGGTTCTCAAACCTTAACTGTCAAAACTTATTTTGATGGCAATCAGGGGGCAACTTCACAGTTTGCAAATTTTAATAATTACCAAAACAAAGACTCAAATCTTTACATTGGTGCAATGAGTTGGAGTAACGGAAATTTAACCGATTATTTTAACGGCAAGATTGACGAAATAAAAATTTTTAGATTTTCCATTAGCGGAAATTCAATTGATGACATTTATCAAAATGAGAATGCAAAGAAAAACTACGACGGCACCGATAGAAATTGCAAGGCATGCAAACCGGTGGCGGAATGGAGAATGGATGAATGCGAATGGGACGGAACAACAGGTGAAATCGTTGACAGTACCGGACACGGGCATGACGGCACTTCCTATTCGGGAGCCAACACAGATGCAGATGCGATTTTATGCCGTTCAGGCTTGTTTGACAACTCATCGGGAGATGTTCAATACGGAATAGTGCCAGACTCAGATGAATTAAGTCCCCATGCGGGAAGCCATGGAGAGATGACATTGATGGCTTGGGTAAAGGTGTTAAGTTATCCGAATTCAAGTTTACAGGGAAGGGTGCCCATAGTTGCAAAGGGAGACAGATGGCAGTGGGAGTATGCTCTCTATATTTATGACTGGCATGCCGTTGGTTTTTCAACATGGAATCCCAATGGCAGAGGTTACGGAGAGCCTGCCGGAGGTTCAATACCTTTAAACGAATGGCATCACCTTGCGGGAGTTATAAAAAAAGGACAGTATGTGAGAATTTATATGGACGGACAACTTATTGACGAAAAAACCGCTTTGGTTGGAGATACCAAAAATCGTTCGTCACCTTTGTATTTTGCAAGAAGAGGAAGAGGAAATCATTATTTTAACGGTTTTATTGACGAAGTAAAACTCTATGACAAGGCAATGTCTCAGTCTCAAATACAGGAGATTTACAACAATGAACGCTCGGGGTTTGCTTATAGCGGCAGTGCGAGAACCTGCCAGCCTTGTTCAAACATAGCGTATTTTGAGATTACCCATGACGGAAACGCTATTGCTTGCTATCCGGAAAGAATCCATATAAAGGCTTGCGATTCCGGAGGAAATACAATTACCAATTATTCGGGACAGATAACACTTACAACCTCAACAAATCACGGAACTTGGTATGCGTCTTACACGGGAGTTGTCAACGATGACCCCCCTCATGGGACTTTGACGGATAATACTGCTGACGATGGGCAGGCAACTTATCAATTTGATGTATCCGATGCAGGAGAAATTACTCTGTTTTTGAGAGATGAGCACCTTGAAACTTTAACAATTTATGTTACGGACGGTACAGCAGACTCAACCGGACACAACAGCGGAAACCTTGTTGTTAAACCAAGCGGATTTATTTTCGATACCATAGACAACCAAATTTCCGGCAAGGATTTTTCGGTTACCGTTAAAGCAATTGGAGAAGACCCGGCTACCGGAAACTGTACATTGCTTGACTATGACGGGACAAAAACTATTAAAGCCTATGTGGTTTATCAAAATCCGTCTTCCGGAAGCACTGATTTGAAAATAAACGGAACAAATGTTTCTTCTTCCGGGACAAACATTTCTTTAAATTTTTCAAACGGCGTATGCACTTTTACCGGAAACTATCCCGATGCGGGGCAGATTTCAATTAAATTTGAAGACAACAACGAAAATTTAACAGGCGACAGCAACTTGTTTGTTGTCAAGCCTTTCGGTTTTTATGTTTACGCAACGGGAAATCCCGGTGCTTCCGATGCAAGCGGTGCTGTATTTAAAAAGGCGGGAGAGAATTTTGAATTAACCGTGAAAGCGGTTTGCTGGCAGAGTGCCGATGATAACGATAACGACGGTGTGCCTGACAGCGGAGCGGATTTGTCAGATAACGATATTACACCCAACTATTCTGGCAGTGCGGATTTAACTTCGTCTTTGGTTGCGCCTTCCGGCGGTGCTTCCGGAACGTTTAACCCTTCTGCTATTACTCTTTCAGGAGGACAGGGAAGCAATTCGTCCGTGAGTTTTTCAGAAGTTGGAATAATACAGGTTGATGCAAAAGATGCGGACTATCTTGGAGCAGGTTCAATTACGGGGACATCGGGAAATATAGGGAGATTTATTCCCAATGGATTTAAGTTTGACGGAATAACTCAAAACCCGGCCTGTTCGTCTCTTTTTACTTATGGCGGACAGAATTTCACCGTTGATGTTTCAATGTCGGCAATAAATACTCATGGGGATATAACTCAAAATTATACCGACGACTTTGCAAAACTTGATTTTTCGGACCTTTCCTTCAATGCTATGATAAATGCCACAACTTCCGGGGACGGAAACCTAAACGTAACATCAACGACGGTTTCTTTTGCAAACGGACAGTCGTCGTTTTCATTATCCTGCAATTATAATTGGAGTGACGAGCATAATCCGGAAAATATAGCGATAAAAATTGTG
>JAMOUY010000061.1 GCA_027067895.1 Acidobacteriota bacterium | reverse complement strand
CTTACAAAGATACTTGAAGACAAACTCAGTTCGGTAAACAACCTTGACAAACTTATTTCAACGTCAAAAGACAACATATCGCTTGTCACCTGCAAGTTTGACTGGGGAACAAACCTTGACGTTGCGGCAAACGACGTAAGGGACAAAATAGACCTTGCAATGAAGGAGTTGCCCAAAGACATTGACAGGCCGATGATTTTCAAATTCAACTCCGCAATGGCGCCTGTGCTTATCCTGTCGGTAAACGCAAAGGAAAGTTATCCACAACTTGCAAGGCTTGCAAAAGACGTTATTGCGGACAACCTGAAAAAAGTCCCGGGAGTGGGCACGGTTGTAATTGAGGGAGAAAGGGACAGGCAGATAAACGTTTTCTTTGACCCGGAGAAACTTGCAACCTATCACCTTACAACACTTGACGTTATAGAAGCCATAAAAAAGCAGAATTTAGACCTTCCACTCGGCTCAATAAAAACAGGGATAAGCGAATACATGCTTAGAATTCCCGCAAGGTTTAAGTCTGCAAGCGAGTTGGCCGAAATGCCTGTAAAGGTTTTCAAGGGAAAGGTAATATTTTTAAAAGACATAGCAAAGGTTGAAGACGGAATGGAAGAGGAGATTGGATACAGTTTGTCCCTCGGAAAACCGTCCCTGGTAATGTATGTGCAAAAGCAGTCGGGGGCAAACACGGTTGACGTGGTAAACAGGGCGGAGAAAAAACTATCCGAAATAAGGAAAATGCTTCCATCAGACGTCCAGATTACCGAAATTATAAATACAAGAGACTCAATTGTAAGAATGATTGACAACTTAAAGCAGAGTCTTTTTCTGGGCGGGCTTATAGTCATTCTCATTACCTACCTGTTTTTGAGAAGTTTCAGGACTTCAATTATTGTTTCGCTTACCATTCCATTTTCCCTGATTACCGGATTTATAGGAATGTACTTACTCGGCTATACAATAAACGTAATCTCCCTTATGTCCCTCATTATCGCAATAGGAATGGTGGTGGACAACGCCATTGTCGTCACCGAAAACATAAGCAAAAAAATGGAAAAAGGAGAACAATTCAGTAAAAAAGCAGCCATAAACGGGGCATCTGAAATGGGGCTTGCAATTACGGCATCAACCCTTACAACGGTTGTGGTATTTCTTCCAATGATTTTTGCAAAGGGAATAACAAAGATTATTTTCGGACAACTTGCGGTTCTTGTAACAATTACCCTTTTAGGCTCCCTATTCACCGCATTGACACTCACCCCTATGCTTGCCTCAAAGTGGATGGGAAGCAAAGGCAAGTTTTCCCATTCAAAACTTTTTACAAAAACAGAAGAGATTTACCTTGCAATTGAAAACTTTTACAAAAAAATTCTTGCAAACGCCATAAACCATCCAAAAACCACTATATCTCTAATGTTCGGGATTTTCGTCGTTCTCCTTTTAGTCGTCCCGCTTATAGGAACGGAGTTTCTGCCGGAAGCGGACAACGGCGAGATAAACATTGAAATCAGGCTTAACGAAAGGGTAAGGCTTGAAGAGGGAAAGAGAATTGTCAAAAAGGTAAGCAATTTGTACGACAAACTTGTACCGGAAAAGAAAACCGATTACGCCTTTGTGGGAAGGACAAAAAAAGGAGTGGGAAACGTTTTAGGATATGAAGAGGGAAATTACATAATCCAATCCGGGGCAAAACTTGTCCCCAAAGAGGAAAGGAAAAGAAGCGCAAAAGAAGTTGCAAACGCTTTGAGAAAGGAACTTGAAAAAATTCCCGGAATTGAGAAACTGTCGGTTACGGCAATGAGCGCATATCAGAAGATTTTCTTTTCCGGGGGCGGAAAGCCTATAAGCCTTGAAATTTACGGTGACGATTTAAATAAATTGAGGCAACTTGCTGAAAAGGTAAAGGAAGAGTTTGAAAAGGTACCCGGGGTTGTGGACGTTACCGTTTCACTTGAAAAACCGAGACAGGAAGTCTGGGTAAAGATAGACAGGGTTAAACTTGCAAAGGCGGGACTTACCCCTGCCGACATAGCCTTTATTTTAAGAACATCATTTTACGGCAACGCGGCTTCAAAATTCAGGGACGGCTCAAAAGACTTTGACATATTTGTAAGGCTTAAAGACAAATACAGAAGGGGAATGGAAGACCTGCAGAAGATTAAAATACCGCTTAAAAACGGGAAAACCATTTCGCTTTCCGACCTTGTAAGTTTTGAGCAGAATCTCGGCCCGGTAAAGATTGAGAGAATAGACAGGGAAAGGGTTGTAAAGGTTGAGGCAGGCACATACGGGGTAAGCCTGGGTGAAGCCACAAGGGGAATTGTAAACAGACTGGAAAAAATACAGTTTCCTCCGGGATACCATTACAAATTCGGGGGCGACGTGGAAGAGCAGAAAAAAGCCTTTAAAACACTTACCCTGCTTCTTTTTCTCGGCATACTCCTTGTTTACATGGTTATGGCTTCCCAGTTTGAGTCTTTGAAACAGCCGTTTTACATTATGTTTTCGGTGCCGTTTGCATTTACCGGGGTAATTGCGGCTTTTATTCTGACAAACACTCCCCTTTCGCTAATCTCCTTTATCGGCGTTGTAATGCTTATGGGAATTGTGGTTAACAACGCAATTGTTTTAGTTGATTACACAAACCTTTTGAGGGCAAGGGGATTGAGCCTTGCGGAAGCCATAAAAGAGGCGGGAAAATCAAGGTTAAGGCCTGTTTTAATGACAACACTTACAACAATAGGCGGTACAATTCCCATGGCTTTAAGCAGGGGCGAGGGAAGCGAAATGTGGAACGAATTGGGCATAACCCTTATCGGCGGACTTTCGGTATCAACTTTGATTACACTCGTTATTGTGCCGACCGTTTACTATCTCTTTGAAAGGAAAAAAGAGGTGCAAAATGGATAGCATGCTTCTGTTTTTTTACAACGAAATACTTGACGAAGAGGTTGAAAATTTACTGAAAAAACTGAACATTGAGGGATTTAGCAAAATTGAAAATGTAAAGGGAAAGGGAAAAACATCGGGCTATCACCTTGGAAACAGCATTTTTCCGGACACAAACAACCTTTTAATCATTGTCGGTGAAAAGAAAAAAACAGAAAAAATAAAAGAGGAATTTAAAGCGCTTAAAGAAAAATACAGGGAAGAGGGGGCAAAAATTTTCGTGCTTCCGGTAAGCGAGGTTTACTGAAACCGCTAATCTATTGTCTCAACCTTTTCCGTTTCAAGCGGTTTAAGCATTAAGCCGTCATAGGGGCAGAATATAAAATCTGTATTTCTGAAAATATGCCCCAAAGGACAGATTTTGTCGCATTTGTGTGTTGTAAACCTAATATACTCAATGTCGGAAAGAGGCACCATTAATTCTCTGCCTCTGCCGTTGTTAAAACGGAATTTAATGTTTTCAACCTTTTTCACCTTTTCGGTGCCTGTCCTGATTTTTACAATAAAAATGCCTTTCGGGGTGTTTTTTATTTC
>JAMOUY010000060.1 GCA_027067895.1 Acidobacteriota bacterium | reverse complement strand
CTCTTTTAATGCAGGATTTTTTATAATTTTTTCAAGGGCGTAAACCCTGAATCTGTCCATACCGATAAAAGCCTTTGATAACTGGTCTTCATGGCCGCCTCTTTTTACAATAAGTTTTTCTTCAAGCAAACCTATTGGCTCAAAGGCCGACACCCTGAGCCACATATCGTAATCCTCGCAGGCAGGCATTGTTTCGTCAAAATATCCGTAATCCTCAAAAATTCCTTTTTCAATAATAACCGCCGAAGGACTGACTATGCACAGAGGCAGACACTTTTCAAAAATAAATCCGCCGTGTTTTTTATGCTTTTTCATGGGATTTGCAAACCTGCCGTTTCTTATCCAAACCTCGTCTGTCTGAGAAACCCTGTATTGGGGATTTTCTTCAATAAATTTCAGGTGTTTTTTTAACTTGTCCTTTTTCCATAAATCGTCCGAGTCAAGAAGGGCGACATAATCCCCTTTTGCCCGCTTTATCCCCGTGTTTCTTGCGGAAGAAACACCTTTGTTTTGCTGATAGATATAGACGATGTCGGGAAAGTTTTTTCTTACAGCGTCGCCTGTCCCGTCGGTTGACCCGTCGTCAACAACAATGATTTCATACGGCGAAACGCTTTGCTCAACAACGGATTTTACCGCTTCAAGAACAAAGTCTTTTCTGTTGTATGTGGGAATTACAACAGAGACCTTCATCACTCCCATTCAACCGTTGCAGGCGGTTTTGAGGTAATGTCGTAAACCACCCTGTTTATTCCCTTAACCTTGTTGATAATTTTTGAGGAAACCTTTTTTAAAAAGGGGTACGGCATTTCATACCAATCTGCCGTCATAAAGTCGTCAGTTTTTACAGCCCTTAAAGCAAGCACGTATTCGTAAGTCCTGTAATCCCCCATAACTCCCACGGTTTTAACCGGGGTAAGGACACAGAAAGCCTGAGAAATGTCGTTGTAAAGGTTGTCATTTCTCAATTCGTCTATAAAGATAGCGTCCGCTTCTTGAAGAATTTTAATCTTTTCTTCGGTAATCTCACCGATAATTCTAACCGCAAGGCCGGGGCCGGGAAAGGGATGCCTTGAAACAATTTCTTCGGGAAGGCCTAAAAGCCTGCCCAATTCCCTAACTTCGTCTTTAAACAAATCCCTCAAAGGTTCAAGAAGTTTCAGATTCATTTTTTCCGGAAGCCCGCCGACGTTGTGGTGGGTTTTAATCGTTACCGAAGTTCCCCCGTGGGCGGAAGATTCAATAACGTCGGGGTAAAGCGTGCCCTGAGCAAGAAACTCGGCGTCTTCAAACGCCGAAGCCTCTTTTTCAAAAACCTCAACAAAGGTTTTGCCTATAATTTTTCTTTTCTCTTCCGGGTCGGAAATCCCTTTAAGCCTTTCAAGAAACATCTTTGAGGCGTCAACCATTTTTAAGTTAAAGCCGAATTTTTCCTTAAAGGTTTTGTAAACAATTTCCCCCTCGTTTTTCCTCAAAAGACCGTGGTCAACGAAAATGCAGTAAAGGTTGTCCCCTATTGCCTTGTGGATTAAAGCGGCGGCAACGGAAGAGTCAACTCCGCCTGAAAGCCCTAAAATAACCTTTTTGTCTCCAACCGTTTTTCTTATTTCCTCAATCTTTGCGTCAACAAAGGAATCCATCTCCCAATCGGGACGAATTCCCGCAACCTTAAAGAGAAAATTGCTTAAAATCTTTTTCCCGAAAACGGTGTGTGTAACTTCCGGGTGAAACTGCACCGCAAAGAGTTTCCTGTTTTCGTTTCCCATTGCCGCAATCTCGGTATCCTCGGTTGAGGCAATAATCTCAAAGCCGTCGGGGACTTTCAAAACCTTGTCCCCGTGTGACATCCAGACCATAGATTCTTCGTCAAGCCCGGAAAACAAAGACGAGGAAGTGTCAAACTTTGCCATCGCCCTTCCGTATTCCCTTGTGTCGGAAGGCTCAACCTTGCCACCTAAAAGGTGCGCCATCAACTGCATACCGTAGCAAATTCCCAAAACCGGAATTCCCATTTCAAAGATTTCCTTTTCAATTGTGAGGGAATCCTTGTCGTAAACCGAGCGGGGCCCGCCTGAAAGAATTATTGCGGAAGGGTTCATTTTCTTTATTTCAGCAACAGGGGTATTCACGGGTATTATTTCGCTGTAAACATGATTTTCCCTGATTCTTCTCAAAATCAACTTTGTGTATTGCGAACCGTAATCAATAACAAGCACGGCGTTTTTTCTCATTAAAATCCTCCGTTAAATTTATTCGCTTTAATTTTACCCTCTATGCAAAACTCTTTCAAATAGCAAACATTGCATTTTGCCTTTTCAACATCGGCGTTGCATATTCCCTGAATTCCGGTATGGCAGAGGGAAAAATCGTATTTTACAGGGTCGTTTTCATCGAAAAACTTTAAACTTTCGGTAATGTCAATTGCGGTTTTCAAACTTGAATTTTTATTTTTTGTAAGCCCAAGCCTTCCGGCAATTCTCAAAATATGGGTATCAAGTGGAATAATAAGTTTGTCAGGCTTAATTTTTCTCTGCCACAAACCGAAATCAACGTTGTCTTTTCTTACCATCCACCTGAAAAAAAGGTTTAGCCTTTTGCAGGCAGACCTTTTTCTTATATCGCACAATAAATTGCTTTTCTTTAAAGCGGACGGATTTTTTGAGTATGAAAAAATTTCTTTATAAATGTTTTCGGCGGTATCAAAGATATTGTCAGAGACAAGGTTGTAAAGCCCCCCGTTTCTCACTATGTCAGAAAGCCCGAATAAGAAGTCCGAAACGGATTCTTCGTCAACAAACCTGTAAACAAAGCCTGAAAAATCCCTTTTTATGTCCCGGTAAGAAGAGGATTTCAGGTAAAGGTGGGGGGAATAATCCATTGTTGAAAATATTTTTTCAAGCGTTTCAAGTATTTTGTCAACCTTGCCGAAAGCAAAGCATGCCGAAACAAATGACGATATTTCAATGTCTTCCTCTTTTTCAAATTTATGAGGAAAAGATACAGGGTCTCTCTTTACCTTATCAAGGCTATTCATTTCAGAGTAAAGTTTTTCAAGAATTGCTTTAAGTTTCACATCCATAACATAGAGATTATCCGATAAAACAATTTGAAAGAAAAGACAAAACTTGGTAAAGTGAAATTATGAAAAACAAAACAATGACAATTCTCGGAACAATTCTGGGAATTATAATTCTTAACGCATTTTTTTTCAAAATTTTAACCGATGTTGAAAAAAAAACGCTGAAAAAAACACAATACAAAACCGTAAAAATTGAAAACATCAGCATGCAAATCCCAAAAGAATTTATCCGGCAAGAAATCAAAAGAATAAAGTCTTGGAAAGTTTATTCTTTTAAAGGCGAGAAAATTCTTTTCAGAATTTCGGTTGCAACAGGCCGCGAGGAAATACTGGACAAAATAGTTAAAACAGACCTGAAACTGAAAAAACTGCCGAAAAAAGAGAGGGTTATTCCAACAAAAATGTGCTTTGTAAAAAAACT
>JAMOUY010000059.1 GCA_027067895.1 Acidobacteriota bacterium | reverse complement strand
GAGACAAAAGGATTGCTTTTCACATCTGTCTTTTTAACTTTCTTTTTCTTCACTTCTTTTTTAGGCTTTGGCTTATTTGCCTTCAAGGTTTTTTCCATATCCACGTATTTTTTTGAAAAAACAACCTTTTTCCCCTCAAAAGTAATTCCGTAAACCTTTTCCTTGGAAAAATCCGGTTTGTTTTTCAGCATTAAAACACCGCCGTTTTTAAAGTAAACCTTGTAATAATCGGCAAAAACATTTACCGAAAAGAGAATCAACAAAATCAAAACCAACCTTTTCATACTGCACCCCTTTAAAGTTTTTTATATTTTTATTTTATCACTAATTTTTATTAAATTTAATAAATTTGATTTTTTAAGGTTTCAACCTATAATTATGGTATGAGGTGTCCTTTTTGCAGAGAAAACAAAGACAAAGTGATTGATTCAAGGGAAATAAACGAAGGAAAGGTTATACGAAGAAGAAGAGAGTGTCTAAACTGCGGAAAAAGATTTACAACCTACGAAAGAGTTGAAGAAAATCCTTTCAGAGTGGTTAAAAGAGACGGAAGAATTGAAAGTTTCAGCAGAAAAAAACTTTTAAACGGAATTTTAAAAGCCTGCGAAAAAAGACCGGTAAAGATTGAAGACATTGAAAATCTTATAGACGATATAATTATCCAACTCTATCAAAAAGGTGAAAGAGAAATCCCGGCCACAAAAATAGGCGAATTGGTAATGGAACAGTTAAAAAAACTTGATTCCGTCGCCTATGTGAGATTTGCCTCGGTTTACAGGGATTTTAAAGACGTGGAAGAATTTTTAAAAGAAATCCAAACCTTGATGAAAAAGGGAGAAAACCGTGATAGGTGATATCCTTTACGAATTAAAGCATATTGAAGAAGAAATTAAAAAACTTCTCGCCTCATACCACAAAAAAGAAATTACAACTTTTTCCCCGCCTATGGACGTTTTTGAGACGGAAAACAAAATCAAAATTTACCTTGACCTTCCGGGATTCAAGGCTTCCGATATTAAAATTGAAATAGAAAACAGGCATTTGACAGTAAAAGGCACAAAAAAAATTGACAAACAGGGGGGCGGGGGATTAAATTTCTTATGTCTTGAACGAAAGTTCGGCACTTTTGAAAGAAGAATATTTTTGAATAAAGAGCCTGATTTAGACCATATAAAAGCGGTTTTATCCAAAGGGGTTTTAAAAATAACAATTCCCCTGCTAAAAGAAGAAAAAAGAAAAAAAGTAATCAAAATCAGACAAGAGGAGTAATTATGGAAAAACCTATTGAAAATTTCAACGAACCTGAAATAAATACCCCGGACATACTTCCGGTTCTGCCTTTGAGGGATGTTGTGGTATTCCCTTACTTTTTAATTCCCCTTTCGGTCGGAAGGCAGTCTTCAATTGAAGCGGTAAACACCGCCCTTGAAGGACAGAGGTTTATATTTCTTGCAACTCAAAAAAACCCGGAAATTGACGAACCTAAACTTGAAGACTTATACCCCGTCGGCACTGTTGCACTTATTTTAAAAATGTTGAAAATGCCCGACGGAACATTGAGAATTCTTGTTCAGGGAATACACAGGGCTAAAATAAAAAGTTTAAACGACGGCAAGCCGTATTACAAAGCGGCAATTGAGAGAATAAACGACAAGCCTGTTGAAAAAGACGTCAGAGTTGAAGCGCTAATGAAAACGATTATTGAGCAGTTTGAAAAAGCGGTAAAACTCGGAAAACACGTTCCGCCGGAATTTCTAAGCCTAATTTCCACAATTGAAGAACCGGGAAAACTCTCCGACATTGTTTCAAATCATTTAAACCTGAAAATTCAAGAACAGATTGAACTTTTAGAAGAAACAGACCCTGTAAAAAGGCTTGAAAAAATAAACAACCATCTTGCAAAAGAAATTGCCGTTTTGGAATTACAGCAGAAAATCACGCTTGAAGCAAAAGACGAAATTGACAAATCTCAGAGGGAATATTTTTTAAGACAGCAGTTAAAGGCAATTTTACACGAATTGGGCGAATCGGAAGACTTTGAGCAGGAATTGGAAGAATACAGGGAAAAACTCAAAAAAATCCCTCTAAACGAAGAAGCAAAAAAGGAAGCGGAAAAGCAAATCAGAAGGCTTGCAAGAATGCACGGCGATTCGGCCGAAGCAAGCGTCGTAAGAACATACCTTGACTGGCTTTTTGAACTTCCGTGGGGAAAATACACCGAAGACAACCTTGACATAAAAAAGGCAAAAAAGATTCTTGACAAAGAGCATTACGGATTAAAAGAGGTAAAAGAGAGAATTCTTGAATACCTTGCGGTGAGAAAAATAAAAAAAGACATGAAAGGCCCCATTCTCTGCTTTGTGGGACCTCCCGGAGTGGGAAAAACATCCCTCGGAAGGTCAATTGCAAACGCATTGAACAGAAAATTCATAAGAATGTCCATAGGCGGAGTGAAAGACGAAGCGGAAATCAGGGGACACAGAAGAACCTATGTAGGCGCAATGCCCGGAAGAATTATTCAGGGAATAAAGCAGGCGGGAACAATGAACCCCGTTTTTATGCTTGACGAGGTTGACAAAATTGGCGCGGATTTCAGGGGAGACCCGTCAAACGCGCTTTTGGAAGCATTGGACCCCGAGCAAAACAACTCTTTCAGAGACCACTATTTAGGCGTGCCCTTTGACCTGTCGGGCGTAATGTTTATTACAACCGCAAACCAGCTTGACACAATCCAGCCTGCTTTTCTTGACAGAATGGAAGTTATCCAGATTCCGGGATACACTTTGGAAGAAAAGGTTGAAATAGCAAAAAGGCATCTTATTCCCAAACAGATGAAGGAAAACGGAGTGCCCAAAGGGAAAATAAAGATAACAAGCGGGGCAATCAAAAAAATTGTTGAAGGATACACAAGGGAAGCGGGGGTAAGAAACCTTGAAAGGCTTATCAACAAACTGATAAGAAAAATTATCTTCAAAATGGTTGAAAACGATGAGTTTGAAAACCCCGAAATCAAATACACTGTAAAAGCCTCGGACGTTAGAAAATACCTTGGCGTTGAAAAAGTGCTTGAAGACAGAAGGCTTAAAGAAAACAGAATAGGCGTGGCAACAGGCCTTGCATGGACGCCTTTCGGCGGAGACATTCTCTTTATTGAAACATCCGTCATGAGGGGAAACGGAAAACTTATTCTAACCGGACAGCTGGGAGACGTAATGAAAGAATCCGCGCAGGCGGCTTTAAGTTATTTAAGGGCAAACGAGAAAAAATACAAACTTGAAAAATTCCCCTTTGACAAAAAAGATATCCACATACACGTGCCCGCAGGCGCAGTCCCGAAAGACGGGCCTTCGGCAGGAATTACCCTTGCCACATCACTGCTTTCAGCATTAACCGAAAGAGAGGTAAAATCAAGCGTGGCAATGACGGGGGAAATCACTTTAAGAGGCGACGTGCTTGCCGTCGGCGGATTAAAGGAAAAAATACTTGCGGCCAAAAGGGCGGGAAT
>JAMOUY010000058.1 GCA_027067895.1 Acidobacteriota bacterium | reverse complement strand
CCAGTTGAATCCCCATTTGATAGCGTTGTCAATGTTGTAAATTGTGTCTGTAATTTCGCCTAATCTGTTTAAGGAATAAATCAAGGTGTATGCGGTGTTTTTCCATGCAAACTTTCCGCCCAAATCATCCGAGTTTACAACAGCCTTTATTCTCTCGCCGGGGTCTGAGATTTCTTTCGCTTTTTTGATTGACTTCCAATCGGGCTTTTCAACAGGCCTGTATTCAAGTGTTTCAAGGTCAATAACCAATTTGCCCTTTTTCTTATCTTTGGTGTAAAATCCGGCTTTTGTCTTTCTTCCCAAAAGCCCTTTTTCAATCATCTTGTCAACAACTTCGGGAAGTTTGAAAGTGTCTCTCATTTCGTCGTCTTTGAGTGCGTTGTATGAGTTGACGACAACGTGTTTAAGGGTGTCAAGGCCAACAAGGTCTGCTGTGCCGAATACTGCGGAGCCTGCTCTTGCCATAGCCTTACCCAAAACAGCGTCAACTTCTTCAATTTTCAAGCCCATTTCGTTCATAAGGTGAATTGCGTTCATCATTGAGAAAACGCCTATTCTGTTGCCCACGAAGTTGGGGGTGTCTTTGCCCAAAACAACGCCTTTGCCGAGAACGTTTTCCCCGAAGTCTTTCATAAACTCAACAATTTCCGGGTCTGTCAATTCACCGGGAATTATTTCAAGAAGTTTAAGGTATCTTACCGGGTTGAAAAAGTGGGTTACCAAAAATCTCTTTTTCAAACTTTCGTCAAAGTCTTCGCTCATAAGTTTTATAGGAATACCGGATGTGTTTGAGGATAAAATCGCGTCCTCTTTCAAATAGGGAGCAATGTTTTTGAAAAGGCTTTTCTTGATTTCAAGGTTTTCAATAACAACTTCGCAAACCCAGTCGCAGTCTTTCAACTTGTCAAGGTCGTCTTCAAGGTTTCCGGTTTCAATCAAATCCAAAACAGCCTTTGAGAAAATTGGAGAAGGCTTTTGTTTTGCAAGTTTTTTCTTTGCGGTTTCCGCAATAATGCTTCTTGACTGCCCCTCTTCAAGGTTTTTGGGAACAATGTCAAGCATTACAACCGGAATGCCGGCATTCGCACAGTGAGCGGCAATACCGCTTCCCATAACACCGGAACCGATTACACCGACTTTTCTTATCTTCTTTTTCATAGTATCACCTCTATATTTTTTTAGTCTCTTTCAATTAAAGACGCTATACCCTGTCCGCCGCCTATGCACATTGTTGCAACACCCTTTTTAGCGTCGCGCCTAATCATTTCATAGAGAAGGGTTGTTATAATTCTTGTGCCTGAAATTCCAAGCGGGTGGCCTATTGCGATAGCGCCGCCGTTTACGTTTACCTTTTCTTCGTCAATACCCAATTCTTTTATGGAAACAATTGACTGAGTTGCAAAAGCCTCGTTGATTTCAAAGAGGTCTATGTCGTCAACCTTCAAGCCGGTTCTGTCAAGAAGCCTTCTTGTTGAATAGATTGGGCCGAGACCCATTACCTCGGGCTCCAAAGCCCTTACGGCTGTGCCGCTTACTTTTCCTAAAATCTTTAATCCCAACTCTTCGGCCTTTTCCCTTGACATTAAAATCATAGCGGAAGAACCGTCGTTGATTGGGGATGAGTTTCCTGCGGTAACTCTTCCTTTTACCCTGAAAACAGGTCTAAGTTTCGCAAGCACTTCCATTGAAGTATCCCTTCTGGGGCATTCGTCTTTGTCCATTAAAATCCAGCCTTCGGGAACTTCGCCGGTGTATTCTTCAATATCTCCCGTTGTTTTGTTCACAATGATTTTTATAATTTCGTCGTCAAATTTTCCTTCGTCCTGAGCCTTAATAGCCTTCATGTGGGAATTGTATGCGAATCTGTCAAGGGCTTCCCTTGAAAGGTCGTATTTGTCGTCGTATCTGTCAATAACCCTCTCCGCCGTCTCTCCCATGGGAATGTAAACCTGAGGATAATCCCCTTCAACAAACTTGGGATTTGGAGAAAATTTGTTTCCAATCATGGGAACCTTTGTCATGCTCTCCGTTCCGCCTACAATGTAAATATCGCCTACGCCCGACATAATGGCATGGGTTGCGGCATGCAAACATGTCATTGCCGAACCGCAGAATCTGTTGATTGTTGCTGCGGGAACTTCCTGAGGAATGCCTGCAAGCAAAGAGCCGATTCTTGCAACATTCATTCCCTGCTCTGCTTCGGGGAAAGCACAGCCTATAAGCACGTCTTCAATTTCGCTTAAATTAAAATCCGGATTCTGCTCCTTAACCTGTTTTATTACGCCTTTAAGCGCAACGGCAAGCATATCGTCCGGCCTTGTTTTGGCCAAAGTCCCTTTTTTGCCGCGCCCGATAGGTGTTCTCTTTGCGGCAACGATTACAACTTCTCGCATATTTTCCTCCTTACGAGTAATCTGGTAATTAAAATTATAAAACTGAATGAACATTCATTCAAGTATTTTTTAACAAAAAGTATTACTGTTTAACATACAAATATCTTGATTTTTATCAAACCCGTTCTAAAATATAGATAAGAGTTAAGAATTGATTTGAATAATTCTTAAAAAAGATTAAAGGAGAGAGTCATGGAAGCAATACTTGTTTTTAACGAAATGGAAGGAAATAATACTCCTCCTCCCCCTCCCGCACCGGAAAATCAGACACCCCCCCCTCCGCCGACCGAACCTTCCGAACAAAAACCGAACAATGCGGGCGACGTTAACGTTTTAATGGCTATTTTGAGTTATTTCTGGATTTTTGCACTTATTCCGCTTTTTGTTGAAAAGGAAGACGAGTTTATTCAATTTCACGCAAAGCAGGGGACAACCCTTTTTCTTGTAGAAATAGTGTTAAGCGTTGTTTTAAGTATTTTAAGTTTTGTTCCCATTTTGGGATGCATTTTGGCGGTAGGAGAAATGCTTTTGTTTCTCGGACTTTTTATCTTCCACATAATCCTGATGGTTAAGGCTTCCAAAGGGGAATGGTATAAGATTCCCCACATTTACGAGTGGTCTTTAAAGATTTTTTCTTAAAAAGCAGGGGGGGTTAAATCCCCCTTTTTTGGTTTTTCAGTTTTTCAAAGGGAAAAACAACTCGCCTGATTTTTTATCCTTCTCAAATATCAAAACACACGAAGAATTAAAGTTTAAGTTTTGCTTTCTCTTTTTCAGCACACAGAAATCGCAGTTTTTTTCTCCAACGTGATTAAAGCAGACTGATGTTTTTCCAGCCTTGAAAAACAATCCGTTTCTTTCAAACTTTATAAAAAAATCGCCTGCATTAAAAATTTCGTTTTTGTCCAAAAAAATCAATTCTACTTTGAAAAAGTTTGCTATCCATTTAAGCCTAAAAAGGTTTACCCCCGCCGCTTCCCGCTTTTTCACAATTATTTTTGAAACTTCAAATTTTGAGCAAACATCCTCAATTCTGTTTAAAACCCTTGAATTCAATCGGGGAATAATGAAAAAATCAATTTTTTTTATACCGTAAAAATTTACCTCTTTCGGA
>JAMOUY010000057.1 GCA_027067895.1 Acidobacteriota bacterium | reverse complement strand
AACGAAAATCAAAATATTATGCAATTATGTATTGTTTTTTTCGGATTTTTTTTCAACAAGTATTTTTGACGCAACCCCTCTTCCAAGGGCAACATTGGAATTATGAACAGAAACGAGAAGGGGGCCGAATGCCCCCTTTTTCTTTATTTCAATAGTATCGCCTTCATGAATGCCAAGGTTATTTAACTGAACCCTTAATCTGTACCCTCCTTTAAATCCTTTGACAACAGCCTGTTCACCGCGTTCAAGGTCAAGAAGGGTTATCATCTTGATTCAGCCTCCCTTAAATGTTCAAGAAATTTAGGATTAACTTCAATTTTGCCCTCTTCCGTAAGTTTCTTCCTTAAATTCTGGACAACGGAAGAAATAAGTTTTATTGCTTCCTGATTTCTTGTTTTTTCTCTTAAAGAAGGCAAGTTTTTCAGAAAATCATTTTGGTTGAAATTAACCTTTTGTGTAATTTTCGCAACAATATAGTTGCCGTCTCTATCAAGCAACGGCTCGGTTATCTGGTCTTTATCATAAGCAAAAAGTTTCTTAACCTCATCCGAACCGGGCTTTAAAACAAAAGAGGGATTTATGGAACCAAGCACTGTCTTCCTTTGTTTTTTCAACATCAACTTTTCCTCTTTTGCAATTTTGTTAAAATTTTTGTATGTTACTTTTGCCCTGAATTTTTCCGCTTCCTTCAAAGCAATTTTTCTTGCTTCTTCAAGTTTCATATCGTTTAAAACTTTGTCTTTGACTTTATCAAAAGACGGAATTTCAGGCTCTTTTTCATCAACCATCTGGCAAACCACAAAACCTTCGGCAGTCCTTAAAGGATTGGATATTTCATTCTTTTTCATTGAAAAAACATAGGTTGAAACAAAACTGGACGGGCCAATTCCTTTAATATTTACCGACGGGGAATTCTCAAAGTATCCGCTGTCAACCAAATTCAGTTTCAACTCTTTTGCCGCTTTTTCAACGCTATTGTATTTTTTCGCAAGTTTCTCAAACTCTTTTGCTTTTTTGTTTGCAAGGTCTTCGGCTTTCTTGCTTTTCAAAATAGACCTTATTTCATCGGAAACCTCTGCAAGAGTAAATGTTTTCGCTTTTTTCTTGCCGGTAACTTTAATAACGTGATAGCCGTATCTTGTTTTAACGGGACCGGCAATTTCTCCGATTTTCATTGAAAACGCTTTTTCTTCAAAAGGCTTAACCATTCTTCCTCTCGGGAAATAACCCAAATCGCCGCCTCTTCTTTTGCTTCCGGGGTCATCGCTGTATTTTTTGGCAAGCGCATCAAAGTCAGCACCCTTTTTCAACTGGTTGTAAATTTTCTCCGCAAGTTTCCTTGCCTCTTTATCGCTTATTTTCTTTGCCGCAGGACTGATTAAAATATGTTTTGCCCTTACCTCTTCCTTCTGTGTGTACTTATCCTTGTTTTTTTCATAGTAAGCCTTTACCTCTTCATCGGTTACCTTAACATCTTTTGAAAAACTGAAAGGATTGAATTTAACAAATTTAATTCTCCTCATAACAGGCGTTTTGTATTTTTCTTTGTGAGATTGAAAGTATTTTTTCAAATCATCATCGGAAAAATTCACCTTTACCTTGTTAAGAAACCTTTTCGGGTTAAATACGACATAATCAAATGCTACGGCAAGTTTCTGTTTTTCATAAACTTCTTTCAACTGCTCAACAGAAAGTTGAACACTTTCTTTGTAAAGCCTTTCCAATTTATCAATAATAATGCCTTCCTTGATTTCCTTTTCAAAGTCTGAAACCCTGTATCCGTATCCGTTGAGGTATCTTTTATATCTTTCATATCCGACAAAATTACCGTTTTTATCCCTAAAAACAGGAAAAGACAATATTTTATCCGCAACTTCTTTTTTTGACGCATCTATTCCCATCTGTTTCGCATGGTACAACTCAACCCTTTTGTTAATAATAGTGTCAAAAGCGTTTCTTTGAATTCTTAAAGCCTTTGCAAGTTGCGAACTCCATGCCTTGCCGTACATTCTTCTGTAATAGTCTTCCATATCCCTTGCTTTTCTAACATATTCCTGAAACTGTATTTCCTCGCCGTCAAACCATGCAATAACCGATGTCGGCGTTCCAATCTGTCCCTTTGCCCCCCAGTTAACAAATACATAAACCGAAAGAGCAATAATCACCAACCACAGAATTGCTCCTGCAAATATTGATTTTGAACCCTCTCTCATTTTCTTTAACATACACAACTCTCCTTCAAACTTTATGTTTCAATCTTCAATATGTTAAAGGAATTTGCTTCAATCTTCAAGCAATAATTTGCGGAATAAAAACAAAAAAGGCGCCTTTAACAGACGCCCTCTAAATTTGGATTAACTTTTAAAAATTACTTTGATTCAGTCCTTCTGCTTCCGTTTCTATTCGTGTGAATCACTCTTATCGGTTTTACATAGTGTATCGGACCCGAAGGTATGCCAACGGAATGCCTTCCTGAAACACCGTATTCTCCTACACCTCTATGGATATACCTTCCGCCGCCTTCCGAATAGTAGTCTATTCTTCTGTAATCCCCTTCCCTTAAACCTATCTTTGCCGCAATTCTCGCTTCTCTGATAACCGGGTCGGTGTTAAGCCTTGCTCTTACGGCGACAGGCTTTTTAACATACCTGAAAACCCTTTCGTGAGGCCTGATTATGGGTCTTAAAATATCCCAGCCTCTTCCGTAAATTATGCAACCGTCCATAAAATGATAGCCTGCTCTTTCCAAAGCATCAATTAAAGACAACTGCCAAGCAAGATAGTCTACGGAAAATCCGTATTCTGCGCCGAAACCTGCAAGCGGGTCGTAGTAAAATTCCGCATGCCAGCCGTGATACGGGTCCCAAACCCATCTGATTGAATTGTATCTGTTTACGCTAAACCAAAGCCACAACTCATAATCTGTCATATAAATAGTTGCAGGGGAAAGAAGCCCGTATGCATGAACAAGCATTGGGTCAAAAATAAACCAGTTGTCAAACAAAGTGTTGGAAATCTGATAAATAGGCTTCACATGGCTAACCCTGTACCAATGGGTTTTTCCCGAATCGTCGGTGTATGCCACAACGGGTGGCATTCTGTTTACCATTGAATTCATATTAAGCCTTGATTTTGTCAAAGCCCAGTCGTGTTTTCTTTTCTTTACCCACGCAAGAAAATCGGTATCCGTTTTTTTATTAAAATGAATTCTTGTAAAAACTTTGTTTCTTTTAACAAAAGAAGGACTGTCTTTGCCCGAAACCTTTGTAATAAAAACCTTGTCCTTTCCTTCAATATCCCTCATAACCAAATATGTGCCCTTTTCAGGCAGAAAAACGGAAGCCGAAGCACAGGACAAAATAACGGGTTTTTTTGTCTCTATAACAGCCTTCCCCTTGCCGAAAAATAGCGTTGTTTTTGAGCCGCCAATGTCAATTGTTTCAAAATGAAATTTCGTATTTTTATCAAACCAATAAATCGTGTTGTTAAAATCAACAACTTCAAGTTTTCCGTCCTTTGTATCGTAGGT
>JAMOUY010000056.1 GCA_027067895.1 Acidobacteriota bacterium | reverse complement strand
CTCAAACCGGACTCGGTAAAGTCTTTTTCCACAATTTCGGCTTTGATTTTTGCGCTTTTTTCAATAATGAATTTCAGGTTTTTTTCCTCTTTCAGGGCTTTAAAACTATTCGTATCTTCAAGAAAATCAAGGATTTTTTTATCGTTAATCGCTCCGTATTTAATTACTTCGGCAAGCCCGACGTTAAACTGTTTTTTGGGCAGGGTTTTTAAAAAGTAAGGACAAATTGCCACAAATTCCGGATGGTTGAAAGTACCGACATAGTTTTTATATCCCAAAAAGTTTACTCCGTTTTTTCCGCCTATTGAAGCGTCAACCATGGCAAGCAAAGTTGTGGGGATAAAACCGAATTTCATTCCCCGCATATAGGTTGAAGCGACAAAACCCGCAATGTCAAGGGTTATTCCCCCGCCTATCGCAAGAATGAAACTGTCTCTGTCGGCTTTTTTTTCAAGAAGAAATTTGTAAATCTTTTCCGCCGTTTTTAAGGTTTTAACCCTTTCGGAAGCGGTTACGGCAAAAGTATCTAAGTTTTTCGTTAATGAAGAATATGCCGGAAAATTCAAAATTTTTTTGTCAATTAAAGCAAAAACCCTCTTGTTTTCGCAACGGGAAGAAACAAACGAATTTAGATATGAAAAATCGGATGTAAATATTCGGCTTTCATCTGTATTTGAGGTTTTTAAAACAATTTCCATAGCCTTTATTGGGTGATTTTTAACAGGCTTTCATTTATGAAAATAGGCTTTCTGTATTTTATTGCTATTGTAATTGCATCGGAAGGCCTTGAATCAATTCTTATTAACTGTTTGTTTTTTTCAAGTTCAATTGCCGCAAAGTAAACACTGTCTTTGTTTTCTTTAATGTAAACTCCTTTCAAATCGGCATCAAGGCTGTTTATCAATTGACAAATAAGGTCGTGAGGCATAGGCCTTGGCGCCGAAATTCCTTCCATTTCGTTGGCTATTGTGTTTGCCTCAATCAATCCTATTTTTATTGAAAGATATCTTCTCCCCTGTTTTTCCTTTAAAACCATTAAAGGGGAATCAATAAGGGGATGGTCAATTAACTCTTTAAGTTCCGCTTCAACAAACATATCAACCTCTCTCGTATGTTTTTCATATAAAATATAGGCTTAAATACGAAAATGTCAAAAATTAAAAACCCTTCAATTAAACAAGAATTCCTTTAAGGCTTGTAAAGGTTGAAGAGGTTATTTTCACTTTGACAAACTTGCCTATCAAATCCTCTCCCCTGCCTGCCTCAAAGTTTACCACGTGATTTCCCTCAGTCCTGCCCGTAAGCCTTGTTTTGTTTCTCTTTGACACGCTTTCAACAAGTACCTCGTAAACCTTGCCTTCCATATTTTTGTGCTTAATTTCCTGCACTTTTTCCTGATATTTTTGAAGAATAATAAGCCTTTTGTCGGCAATCTTCTTTGAAACAACGTTTTCTTTCAGCCTTAAAGCCGCCGTTTTAGGCCTCGGGGAATATTTGAAGGAAAAGATATTGTCGTACTGCACTTTTTGAATTGCATCCATTGTCAGCAAAAAATCCTCTTCCTCTTCCCCGGGAAAAGCGACGATAAAATCGGAAGAAATCACCGCATCGGGAATGTATGAACGAAGCATGTCTATTTTTTCCAAATACTCTTCCCTTGTGTACTTCCTTCCCATAAGTTTTAAAATTTTATTTGAGCCGGACTGCATTGGAAGATGAATGTATTTGCATATTCTCTCTGACGAAGCAATAACCTTAACCAATTCTTCATTAAAATCTTTCGGGTGGGAAGTTAAAAACCTTATTCTTTTCAATTCTTTAATCTTGTCAACCTCAATCAAAACGTCTTTAAAGGTTTTGCCGTTGTAATTGTATGAATTTACATTCTGTCCAAGCAATTCAACCTCTTTAATGCCGTATTTATTTACGGCAACCTTTATTTCTTCAACTATATCTTCAACAGGCCTTGACCTTTCCCTTCCCCTCGTATAGGGAACGACACAATATGTACAAAAGTTGTCGCAGCCTTCAATTATTGAAACGTAAGCCTTTACCTTCTTTTGCCTGTCCACAAGGTCGGGGGAAATTTCAATGCTTTCCGGATGGTCGGAAGTATCGCAAAACCTTTTGCCTTCCAACGCTGTTTTTACCGCTTTTGCGATAAGGTGGACACTTCTTGTGCCTAACACAAAGTTTAATTTTGGAATTTTTTTAAAAAGTTGCTCAGCCTCGTGAGAAGCGACACAGCCCGTTATCCCTACAATTTTGTCTTTGCCTAAATTTTTTCTTATTACCCCTACCCTTGTAAATATTTTGTGTGCCGCCTTTTCCCGTCCACTGCATGTGTTGAGAATGAAAATTTCCGCTTCTTCGTCGTTTTGGGTTTCCTCAAAACCATAGGATTTTAAAATGCCTGCCATTTTTTGGCTGTCATACTCATTCATCTGACAGCCCCAAGTTTCTATTTTAAATTTGCGCATATTTGCTCCATATACAATTTGCTCAACAATATCTTTCGGGGAATTATTATATTACACAGGCCTGAAAAATCAAAACGATTAGAGTTTTACGCTTGCTATCTTCTCATAATCGGCAACAAGTTTGTGATTTACCGCAATAATATGCTTTTCAATCTGGGACGCGCTTTCCATATTCAATACTCTTTCAACCAACTCTTCACAATCCTTCATTTTCAGATTTCTCAAAACAGCCTTTACAAGCGGAATGGAAGCAGGCGTCATACTGAATTTTCTTAATCCCATTCCCAAAAGAAGGGCGGTAAATTTTGGATTTCCCGCCATCTCTCCGCACATTGACACGTCTATTTTAGCTTCAATTGCGGATTTTATGACTCTGTTTATCATTCTCAAAACCGCCGGGTGTGCAGGCTGATAGAGGTAATTTACTTTGTCGTTGTTTCTGTCAATGGCAAGGCAGTATTGAATTAAGTCGTTTGTGCCTATACTGAAAAAATCCACATACTTTGCAAGCAAATCGGGAATTTCGGCGGCAGACGGCACCTCAATCATAATTCCCTTCGGAATGTTTTCGTTTATTTTTATTTTTTCTTTTTTCATTTCTTCAATTATTTCGTTGAGAAAAGACAAAACCTCTTTCAATTCGTCAACCCCGCTTATTAAGGGAAACATTACCTTAACTTTCTCGTATTCGCCGGAAACTCTCAAAATAGCCCTTAACTGGGTGCGGAATATGTCCTTTCTCTTTAAACAAAACCTTACCGCCCTCAATCCCAATACGGGATTTTGTTCGTCTTTTTCAAGCACTTCGTGGAAAAATTTTTCTCCGCCCAAATCAAGCGTTCTTATTGTGACCTCTCCGTCAACCTGAGAACAAAGCGCTTTGTAAAAATTGTAATGCTCTTCTTCGGTGGGAAGATTCGGTGCACTTTGAAGAAAGATAAATTCGCTTCTGTAAAGCCCGACTCCCTCCGCGTTGAATTTTTTCAACGCCGGAAATTCTTCGGCAACCTCAACGTTTGCAAGAAGGCTTACCCTTTCGCCGTCCAAGGTTATT
>JAMOUY010000055.1 GCA_027067895.1 Acidobacteriota bacterium | reverse complement strand
AGATACAAACCACAGGTTGTTTGGAGAGGAAAACGTTTACGTGTGCGACGGAAGCGTTATTCCCGCAAATTTGGGGGTAAATCCCTCTTTAACAATAACAACTTTTGCGGAAAGGGCTATGTCCAAAATTCCGCCTAAAAAGCAAAATGTAAAGCATATAGGGTACGAGGTGCTAAATGAAAGTGTATAAAAAAATCAATCCCGCTAACGGGGAGTTTCTTTACGAGGTTGAGATTTTTGATGCCGAAAAGGTAAAAAAAGAGGTTGAAAGGGCAAAAGACGGTTTTAACGAATGGAATTCCCTTTCCCTGAAAGAGAGGGTTTCGGTTTTGAAAAAAGTTATCGGGGAGATAAAGAGGGAGAAGGAGACCTTTATTAAATCGGTAATGCTTGACGCGGGAAAGGTGAGGCAGGACGCAATTATTGAGGTTTTCACAACATTAAACCATCTGCATTATCTGACTAAAAAGGGATACCGCTTTCTTCTTCCCAAAAAGAGAAGCGCAGGCTATTTTAAAAACAATTCATGCTACACGGTTTATAAGCCCCACGGGGTTGTGGGAATTATTTCGCCTTGGAATTACCCCCTTATTCTTACCGCAACCCCTCTGTTTCATGCCCTTCTTGCGGGAAATTCCGTTGTTTTAAAGCCTTCGGAGATAACGACAGAGGTTTCCCTTCTGCTTGAAAAAATCTGCAAGAAAGCGGGAATTCCGGACAACGCTTTCAGGGTGATTACCGGAGACGGAAGCACGGGCAGGGCGCTTGTTGAAAGCGATGTTGACATGGTCTGCTTTACCGGAAGCACGGCTGTCGGTTTTGAGATTGCAAAAAAATGTGCCGAAAAGTTTATTCCGTGCATTCTTGAATTGGGTGGAAAGGACAATGCTATTGTCTTTGCCGACGCTGATTTGGAAAGGGCTGCCGCAGGTATTGTGTGGGGAGGGATAAGCAACGGGGGACAGACATGCATAGGGGTTGAAAACGTCCTTGTTGAGGAGAAAATTTACGAGGATTTTCTTGAAATGCTGAAAAGAGAGGTTGAATCAATTCCGAAAGAAAATCTTGGGGCTGTAATTAACTCAATCCAGTTTGAAAAGATTGAGTATCACATAGATGATGCGGTAAAAAAGGGTGCGAAAATTGTATGCGGCGGAGAGAAACTTGACAACTTCCGCTTTAAACCGACCGTTGTAAGGGACATTACCCCTGAGATGAAAATTTTTTATGAAGAGACATTCGGTCCCGTTATAGGGGTGATGAAGTTTAAAGACGAAAACGAACTTTTTAAAATAGCAAACAGCCTTGATTACGGCTTAAACGGGTCGGTGTGGACAAAGGATTTGAAAAAGGGGAAGAGAGTTGCGGAAAAACTTGAAACCGGCGCCGTGTGCGTTAACGATTGCCTTACAAATTACCTTATTTCAGACCTTCCGTTCGGCGGGGTAAAAAAGAGCGGAATGGGAAGAGTCCACGGAGTTGAGGGGGTAAGGTCTTTTGTAAAAACTCAGAGTGTAATGGTGCATAAATTCGGATTAAAGAAAGAGTTATGGTGGTATCCGTATAAAAAGAAAGTGGAAAATATTTTTCTAAAACTCATTGATTTTCTATTTTAGTTATACAATTTGTTCACACTTTCTCCTAATTATGATAACATTTTAAACAGGAGGAGTATGTTTTCAATTATTTCTTTGATTACGGGAGATAAAAGTTTTGAACTTCCCCATAGGATTTTAAATTTTATCTTGTTTTCTTTTTTTATATTTGTGATTCTTGCAGAGATAGAGAATGTTATCGCGAAAGAGCCTTTTTATATTCACAGTGTTGTCATTTTTTTCTTTTTTTATTTTGGGATAGGCTACTATTATTCAAGAATAAAGAAAAAATGGCGTTTTTTGGCTCATCTTACAGTGATTTTGTCTTTTTTGGGAATCGTTTTTTTTTACATATTTGACGGAGGTTTGTTTTGTGGCAACGGTTTCCTTATAATTGTTGATGTGGCGATTATTGTAACGGTATTTGACGGGAAGAAAAGATACAATTATCTTTTTTTTCTTATTGCGCTGACTTTTTTTCTTATTTTTCTTGAAATATCTTTTCATCAAGTTTTGCCCATAATAACGAAAAAACAGTGTGCCGGGAATACGGTGCTTGCGTTTATTATAACTGTTGTTTCTTCTATTTTTATTCTTCTTCTCTTTATTGTCCAACTTGAAGAACAAAAGTTTGAAATTGAAAAATTGTCAAAGACTGATTCTCTTACGGGGGTATTTAACAGAAGAGGCGTTTTCCAGAAGTTAGATTTTCTTATTGAGAATTCGGAAAAAAAGAATTATCCTTTTTCAATTATTCTTGCGGATATTGACGATTTTAAGCAGGTAAACGACAAATACGGGCATTTATGCGGTGATACGGTTTTAAAAGAGATAACAAAAAGAATGAGTGAAGCGTTGAGAAAAGGTGATATTATTGGCAGGTGGGGTGGAGAAGAGTTTATTATAATTCTTCCTTTTGCAGAGTTAAATGCTGCCAAAAATATTGCGGAAAGAATAAAGACAAATCTTTTGAAATCGCCTATAAAATGTGGCGATACCTCTCTTTTGGTAACTCTTACTTTCGGCGTGGGCATGTATAATCACGATTTGTCTTTGGATAAAAACCTTGCTTTAATTGATATCGCTCTATACAAAGGCAAGGTTTCGGGTAAAAATTGTATTGTACCGGTTAAACGGACGTAATTTTTATTTGTTTTTAGTGGAAGACTTTTCCCGTTACTTCATTACTTTTAAAGGATTTTTATGAAAGAAAAAATTTTGGAAAAAATTTCGGGCGATGCCGCTTTTTCTTTGAGACATAAGATTTTAAACGCAATTTTTTTTATTCTTGCCACTTACCTGCTTATTACGGCGGTTACAAACCTTTTTATTGAGGAAAATGTAATTATCAGAATAGGGACTTTTGCTATTTCTTTTATTTTCTATTTTGTTTTCTACTTAACAAGGGTAAAAAAACTTTTTTCAATGGGACATTTTATAGCGGTTTTAACCCTCTTTATGTTGTTTATTTACCATAAATATGACGGCGGATTGGGATGTGGGACGGGATTTTATATTGTTATAACCGCAATAGGGATTGTTTCAATGTTTACGGGAAGGGCGGTTTTGGTTTACCTTTCGGCGCTTTCCGTTGTATCTTTGTTTTTTGTTTTTGCGGAGGTTTTTTATCCCGGATATGTTTTGCCCGTAACAAATAAAACATGCTTTGTGAATAATGTGCTTGCATTTCTTCTTACGGCAATCGGCGGCGGTTTAATAGTTTATGTGTTTGCAAGTACTTATGAGGAATATGCGGTTGCCAAGGAAAAATTGTCTTTTACCGACCATTTGACAGGCTTGATGAATAGAAGGGCTTTCTTTTTTGAATTGAAAAACAAAATCCCTCTTTTTTTAAGGCGAAAAATTCCTTTTTGTTTTGTGATGTTTGACTGCGACGATTTTAAGAAAATAAACGACACCTACGGGCATAACTGCGGTGATATTGTTT
>JAMOUY010000054.1 GCA_027067895.1 Acidobacteriota bacterium | reverse complement strand
GGTTAAAGAGGAAAATAAATGCCCTTTTTTTGACAGATGCGAAAAAAGAAAAGAAATCTGCGAAAAAAAATACCCGCAATTGAAAGAAGTTGACGGAAGGAAGGTAAGATGCCACCTGTATTAGAGTTGAAAAACGTGGTAAAAACCTTTGATTTAAAAAAAGGATTGTTTAAAAGAAAAAAAATTTTTGCGGTAAACAATGTTTCTTTTCACATTGAAAAGGGAGAGTTCTTTTCTCTTGTTGGGGAGTCAGGCTCGGGCAAAACAACCGTAACAAGGCTTATTTTAAGGTTGATAAAGCCCGACAGCGGGGAAATTCTCTTTAACGGAAGAAATATTTTTCAGATGGATAAAGAAAATTTAAGGCTTTTCAGAAAAAAGGTTCAGATTGTTTTCCAAAATCCCTTTACCTCTTTTAACCCCTTAATGAAGGTAAAAGACATTGTAAAAGAGCCGCTTGACATTCATAAAATAGGAAGCAAAAGCGAGAGGCTTGAAAGGGTGAAAGAAGTTTTGAAACTTGTAAACCTTCCGGAAGAGTTTATGGAAAGGTATCCCGACCAACTTTCCGGTGGGCAGAGGCAGAGGGTAGGTATTGCGAGGGCGCTTGTTGTTAATCCCGAGATAATAATTGCCGACGAGCCTGTCTCATCCCTTGACGTTTCAATTCAGGCACAGATAGTAAACCTCTTTTTAAAACTTCACAAAGAGTTGGGATTGACTTTTCTTTTTATTGCCCATGATTTAAACCTTGTAAGGCATTTAAGCGACAGAATGGCGGTGATGTATAAGGGAGAGGTTGTTGATTACGGCAAAACGGAGGATATTTTCTCAAATCCATCAAGCGATTTTACAAAGGACTTAATAAATTCAATCCCGCCTATTGATTTTAAAAATGTTTTTTAAGGAAAAGTTTAAAAAAATGTGGCATTTTGGCAAAAATTTGTTAAATTAATATTATAAATTAGTTTTTTTAAGGTTTGGGATGGATAGAGGAGAATATACGGACATAATAAGGCCCGAAAATTTAAAGAAAAAAGGTCAAACAAAAGTAAAACTGACGCCGACTATAATTGTTGTGGCCGGAGATTTATTCGGCAAAATGATAAACCTTGAAGAAAAGAAGAGGGTTTTATTCGGCAGAGGCAGTGAATGCGACGTGGTTATAGACAACCAGTCTCTTTCACGAAAGCATTGCGTTGTGAGAAACGAGAAAGGGTTTATAACAATTGAGGATTTAAACAGCACAAACGGGACATTTATTGACGGAGTACAAATTTCTCGCGCTGAATTGAAAAGCGGGCAGAGGGTTTTTCTCGGAGACGTATGTGCCTTTAAATTTGCCTATCAGGACGATATAGACCTTGACTTAAACAGGCTTATTTTTGAAAAAGCAATTAAAGACAGGCTTACCGGAATTTACAATAGGACATATTTTGACGAATTACTGAAAAAAGAGTTTGCTTTCCACAAAAGGGCGAAACTGCCTATGTCTTTGATTTTTATAGATTTGGATGATTTCAAAAAAATAAACGATACTTTCGGGCATTTGTGCGGAGACGAAATTCTTAAAAAAGTTGCTTCAACCGTGAAGGCAAACGTGAGGGAATCCGATTACTTTTGCAGATACGGAGGAGAAGAATTTGTTATTATTCTCAAAAACACCCCCTTTGAAAAGGCTATGAACAAAGCGGAATCTTTGAGAAAACTTATTGAGTCGGTAGAAACCTTATGTCAATCAAAGCAGATAACGGTTACGGCAAGTTTTGGGGTTGCAACCCTTGAAAACGGCAATTTTTCCAATGAAAAAAGGCTTCTTGCCGAGGCGGACGCCGCTATGTACAGGGCAAAAGAGTTGGGCAAAAACACTGTAATAGGGCAAAAGCCTTCCGTTTCTAACGAGTAAAGAGAAAAGAAAAATTTTTAAGAATAATTGGTATGAAAAATCCTTTTAAAATAGATTTTTCGGCAAAAAACAGGTAAAATTTCTTTGAAAATTCTGATGAAGGGGAGATTATGGGCAAAACCGTTATTGAGAAAATTTTTGAAAACCACACAAAAGACCAAGTAAAAGTGGGAAATATTATTTGGCTTGATATTGATACAAGAACTGCGAGGGATTTCGGAGGGCCAAACGTTGTTAAAAGGCTTTACGACAATTACGGCGAAGACGTGCAGGTTGACGACCCGAAAAAAACATTTTTTACCTTTGATACGGTAGCGCCAGCAAAAACAATTCCATATGCCAATAATCAGCATTTTTGCAGGCAGTTCGCAAAGAAAAGAGGGATAAAGGTTTACGACGTTGATTCGGGAATAGGCTCACATATTGCAATAGAAAAGGGATTATGCTGGCCGGGTTCAACATTCGTGGGCACCGATTCCCATTTAAACATATTAGGTGCCGTAGGTGCATTCGGGCAGGGAATGGGGGACGCTGACATTGCCTTTGCGTTTAAAACAGGGAAAACTTGGTTTGAAGTCCCGCCGACAATTAAGGTGGTGTTTAAAGGCAAGCCCTATAAATTCCCCGTTACGGCAAAGGATTTGACACTTTTCACTTTAAGGCATTTGGGTTCAAAGGGCGCTTTGGGTAAAGCGGTTGAGTTTTACGGCGAAGTTATTGACAATATGAATCTTTACGAAAGAATAACTTTGTCCTCAATGGTTACCGAAATGGGAGGTATAATCGGTTTTATTACCCCTAACGAAGAAATTGTTGAGCATTTCAGAAAAGTGAAAAACGACCAGAGTATAAAGGCGGTTGTTGCCGATGAAGATGCGGAATATGAAAAGGTGATAGAGATAGATATTTCCGATTTAAAGCCGCAAATTGCTTGTCCGCCAAAGCCTGACAACGTAAAAGACGTAAAAGATGTTGAAGGCATTCCCGTTGATTCTGTTTTTATAGGCTCATGTACAAACGGAAGATATGAGGATATTGAACTTGCCGCAAGGATTTTCAGGAAATTCAAAGTAAAGGACGGAGTAATGGCAAAGGTTGTGCCTTCCACAAGGGAGGTTTTTGGAAAATTGCTGAAAGACGGTATTTTGGACGTTTTGTATGAGGCGGGAGTGATTGTTTCCAATCCGGGATGCGGCGGATGCGCTTCGGGACAAATAGGAATGACAGGCAAAGGCGAAGTGCAGATTTCCACGTCAAACAGAAATTTCAGAGGAAAGCAGGGAGACGGCGATACCTATCTTGCAAGCCCTGTTGTTGCGGCTATATGCGCGGTTACGGGTGAAATTACCGACCCGGTTGATTTTCTGAAAGAAAAGGGGGAAATATGAAAATAAAAGGCAGAGTTTGGGTTTTAAAGGATAAAGACGGAAAACTTATAAGCGATATTGATACGGATATGATTTTCCATAACCGCTACCTTGCCATAACCGATATAAACGAAATGGGAAAGTATGCCCTTGATAACCTTGAAGGCTGGGAAGATTTTTCAAAAAAAGCAAAAAAGGGAGACATAATTATTGCCGGAGAAAACTTCGGTTCCGGTTCTTCAAGACAGCAGGCGGTTGACTGTTTTAAAGCGCTTGGCATATCGCTAATTATTGCAAAATCTTTCGGCGCAATTTACAAAAGAAACGCTATAAATTCCGCTTTGCCTATTATTGAGGCTAAAAATATTGAGGAAATAGAGCCTCACTCGGGAGACGAGATTGAGGTTGACGTTGATACGGGTAAAATTATCAATCTTTCAAACGGCAAAAAAACAAATGCAAAGCCTTTTTCCTCTGTCCAAAAACAAATTCTTGAAGCCGGGGGATTATTTGAGTTTGCGAAAAGAAAAGAGGCCTGATTTTTGTCAAAATTTTTTTTTAAAATAGGCAAAAGTTGTGGTATAGTATAAAAAAAATAGACGAGGTAATTGTATGGAAAAAAAGATTTTGATAGTCAATTATCAGCCTCACAAGTTGAAAGAGTGGAAAGAAATATTTTCAGACCTTGACGGGGCTATTTTGGAAGCTACCAATGGAGAGGATGCTTTAAGTTTGTTTAAAGAAAATCATCCCGACCTTGTGATAATTGACCCCATGCTTCCTAAAAAATCAGGGTTTGATGTGATAAAAGATATAAAAGACCAAAACCCGGATACAAAAGTAGTTGTGGTTGCTTCGGTTCATAGAGGCGCGAAATATCATAGCCTTGCAAAAAATACTTATCATGTTGAAGAATTTATTGAGGAACCTGTTGAACAGGAAGTTTTAAAGGAAAAAGTTGCAAAAGTTATGGGGTTTTCCATAGATTCAAGAATTTTGGAAGATTTAATGGGGGGAGAAAAATCTGCCGACGAATTGAATTTTAAAGAAACCGTTGCGCCAAAAAAGAAAAAATCATCTGCTAAGAGAAGATTTGAAGAGATTATAGAAGAAACTTTATCCGGCAAAGTCGTAGATGACTTGCCTAAGAAAAAAATAAGAAAAACAAAGGGTATTCAAGACGAAGAAAAGATTTTTACATCAGAGGAATTGTTCAGCGATGTGATTAGTGAGGTTGAGGAGTCCTTTATAGACCAGAAACTTGAAAGTCTTGTTGACGATAAGGCAGACAAAAAGCCTAAAAAAGATATTGACAGTGTGGAAGAGGAGATAGAAAAGAAACTTGAAAAAACCCTTTCGGGTTTAAAAGTTGACAAAACAAAGAAAAACAAGAAAGTTGTTATTGAGTCTAAATCCCAAAAAAGCGAAGAAAAATCCAAACAGGAAAGTAAAAAAGACAAAAAGTCGGAAAAGGACAAAAAAGAAAAAGGCATTGAATACGGAAATTATGTCCTTCTTGAAAAAGTTGCCACAGGCGGAATGGCCGAACTTTTTAAGGCAAAGAGAAGGGGAGTGCAGGGATTTCAGAAAATAGTCGCTATTAAGAGAATTCTGCCTCATCTCGTTGAAAACGAAGACTTTGTCACAATGTTTATTGACGAGGCAAAACTTGCCGCTCAGTTAAACCATCCAAACATAGCCCAGATTTACGATTTAGGAAAGATTGAAGATACCTTTTACATTGCAATGGAGTATGTTGAAGGGCATGATTTAAGAAAGATTCTTAAAAAATGCAAGGAAAAAGGATGCTTTATTCCCGAACCAATAGTTTTGTTTGTCGCTTCAAAGATATTGAGTGCCCTTGATTACGCTCACAGGAAAAAAGGACTTGACAACAAAGACCTGCACATTGTTCACAGGGATATCAGTCCTCAGAATATAATCCTTTCCGTTGAGGGAGATGTAAAACTTGTTGATTTCGGAATTGCAAAGGCGGCAACAAAGGCAAGCCAGACTCAGGCAGGAGCTTTAAAGGGAAAACTTCTCTATATGAGTCCCGAGCAGGCTTGGGGAGAAAAACTTGACAAAAGGTCCGATTTGTTCTCATTGGGTTCGGTGATGTACGAAGCCTTAACCGGCAAAAAATGTTTTCTTGCGGACAGTGAGATAAGCATTCTTGAAAAGGTTAGAAACGTTGTCTATACGCCTATCAGGCAGATAAATCCCAATGTGTCGGAAAGAACGGCAAGAATTATAGAAAAAGCGCTTACCAAAGACCCTGACAAAAGATATCAAAGCGCAAAAGAGATGGAACAGGATATTCTTGACATACTCAATTCTCTTCCTTACACCGTTAATGAAAGAACAATTGCGGAATTTATAAATGCTTTGTACAAAGACGATATGGCAAAAATCAAGGAACTTTCCGAAAAACTTGTGGTTGACGCAGATAAAAAGGTTGAAACTTCACCTGTTGAACCTGCGAAAGACGTTGTTGAAGAAGTTGCTCACGACGAAGAAGATTTCTCAATATCGGAAGAAGATATGGATTCGGGAGATTTTGAAGAAATTCCGGACAGAAGGGCAAACACGGGTACGGTTGTTGTGCCTAATCCGGAAGATTTGAAAAAATATGAAGAAGAGGAACTTGAAAAAATAGAAAAAGAAGAAAAAAGCAACAAAAAAGTGTTGATAATAGGGGTTATTGTCGCTCTTCTAATAGTCGGGGCTATCGGCTATTTTATTTCTTCCAAGAAAAAAACGGAAACTAAAAAACCTTCCGAACAGCCTAAAATAGCTCAGAAGATAGAAGACGAACAAAAGGTATCTGAGGAAAACGTTTCTTCCGAGCAAAATACCGAAGCGTCTGATGCGGAACAAAACCAGTCCCAAGATGATGGACAGCAGGTAGGCGGTGCTACTACAAGCGAGGCTGTTTTACAAGAAATTGAGAAAAAGAAACAACAACTTGTTGAAGAACTTACCAAAAAGAAGATTGAAGAGCAGAAGAAAAAATTGGCTGCCCAGAAAAAGCAAATGAAACAGAAAAAGACAAAGTTGCTTGAACAAAAGAAAAAGGCGGAGCAGAAGGCTAAAACCGTTGTAGAGAAAGCGAAAGAAACGCCTAAGCCGGTTGTTGTACCTTCTCAAAACGAAACTCAGACAGAAACCAAACAGCCGGAACAAACCGTTTCCCAGACAGAAAACCCTCCCGTTAATGAGGAAAAGCAGGTTCAATCTGAGGAAACGACTCAACCTGCTGCGGAAAACAAAAACGAACAGAAGTCTGAGGAAAACGTATCCGTATCGGAAGAAGCAAAGCCGCCGGTAAAGGAAGAACCGAAAGTTGAACAGCCTCAGCCTCAAAAGGTTGAAGAACCGGAAGTAAAAGAGGGAGACCTTGTTCCTTTGACTGGCGATGTTGTGAAACCTGTTCCTGTTAAAAAAGTCAAACCCAAATATACTTTGGCTGCTAAAAGAAAAAGAGTTCACGGAACAATAATTGCTCAGGCTTTAATAGACGAAAACGGAAATGTTGTTGATGTTAGAATTCTCAGAAAAATGAGAAACCCCTTCGGGCTTGACAAAGAAGTTATGAAGGCTTTGAAAAAATGGAAGTTTGAGCCTGCTACCAAAAACGGCGTAAAAGTAAAAGTTTACGATACATTTTCATTTAAATTTTAACGGGAGGTTACCATGGGTGTGTTAAATGATGAACAAAAGAAGTTTTATGAAGAAACTTTAAAACACGTAAAAAACGAAATTGCCGACATTGACAATCAGATTGAAGAAGAACTTGCAAGAGTAAAGCAGAAACTTGCCGAGTTGCAGAAGGCTAAGAAAGCGGCATTGCAGGTATATGCCGGTGCATGTGCAAGATTAGGCATAGAAAACGACCTCGCCGGTGAGGAAGAATCGGAAGAATTCGAAGGCTAAAAACAAAATTAGCCGATGAGTATTTACAATTACCCGAAATATTACGATATAGCCTTTGGTTATAGGGATTTGGACTTGGAATGCGATTTTATTGAAAAACAGATTGCCGTGCATTCCAAGTCCGATAATTTTTCCCTTCTTGACATAGCCTGCGGTACAGGTTCCCATCTTGTTGAAATGGGGAAGAGGGGATTTGATGTGAGCGGTTTTGATATTTCACCCCGAATGATTGAATATGCTCAAAAAAAATCTGAAAATGCAGGCGTAAACGCCACCCTTTGGGTTGACAATATGGTTTCGTTTACTTCCGAAAAAAAATTCGGATGCGCAATAAACCTTCTTACCGGTTTCAATTATCTTTTGAGAAACGAAGATGTTGAAGCTCATTTGAAAAGAGTTTCCGATTCGCTTGATGCGGGCGGTCTTTACATTATTGAAATGAATCATCCGAGGGAATTTATTACAAATAAACCTTCAACCTCAAACAGTTGGGTTGAGACTGACGGAAACATAGAAATTGAAGTTGACTGGGACAACGAAAGAACCCCTGTTGACATTCTAACTCATATTGTTACAACAAAACCGATTATCAAAGTTATTGACGGGGAAAAAGAAATCAACATAAACATGGTTGAAAAGTTTAGAATTTATCTCTATCAAGAGATAGTACATTTTGTTGAGTGTTCCTCTGAATTTGAAATTGTAAACTCTTTCGGCTCATTCAGGTTTGACAAGCCTCTTGATAATTCAAAAGACTCTTGGCGAATGATTCTTGTTTTAAGAAAAAAATGAAAAAAATTTCTAATGAAGACTGGGAAAAGATTTTCGGTTTAAAAAACGAAGAATCTGAGAGGAAAGAGTTTGAAGAATTTATAAAAAGTATGGAAAATCTTCCGCTTATTCCCGAAAAAAGCGCAGATTTTTCTTCTCTTCCAAACAAAATAAAAATCCCCAAAAAGGCAAATTTAAGTGTGGACGATACCCTTGATTTACACGGTTTAACTGTAAAACAGGCATCTGATAAACTTGAACGGTTTTTCGTTTCTGCAAAATCTGAGAAAATGAAAATTTTACTCATAATTACGGGAAAGGGCAAACATTCTAAGGGAAATCCCTCGTTAAAGCCTTTTGTTGAGAAGTGGTTTAAAAATGATGGAAAATTTTTTATTAGAAATTATGGAATTGCACCGAAAATTCACGGCGGCGAAGGAGCCTTTATTGTTTTTCTAAAATAATTTTGCAAATATCTGCCGGTTTTTCTGCGGTAAAATCCGCCTTGCAATTTTTTAAATGAATGTCTTTATTAAATCCGTATATAACCTCAATTGTTTTTATTCCCGCTTTATTCCCGCTTAATACGTCGTTACAACTGTCTCCCACCATAAAAGAGTTTGCTTTATCCCCGTCAAACTTTTCAAGAATTTTCAGTATGGGAAGGGGAGATGGTTTCTTTTCCTCAAAACTGTCCCCGCCGTAAATGAAATCAAAAAGATGGCTAAATCCCAAATTTTCCACCAAAAGTTTTGAAAGTTTTTCCTTTTTGTTTGACAAAATTCCGGTGACAAATCCGTTTTTTCTCAGTTTTCTTATACATTCCGTTGTCCCGGGATAAAATTTTGTGTTGTCGGTAAGATGGGTTGAGTATTTTTCTTTAAAGGTTTTGATTGCCTCTTCAATTCCAATATCCGAATCTTTAAAAAGCCTTTCAACAAAAAGATTTAATCCGTCTCCCACAAAAGACGAAATTATCTTTTTTGAAAGAGGGGGAAGGTTAAAAACCTTTCTTGTTTCGTTTGCAGACAATACCAAATCGTCTATTGAGTCTGCCAATGTGCCGTCTAAATCAAAAATTACTATTTTATTCAACTCTTTCAAGAAATTCCTTTATCTTTTTTATGCAGATGGATTTTATCACCTTTGCATCGTGATTTGAAGGGTCAACCTTTAAGATACTTTCGCACACTTCGCAAGCCCGTATTAAATTTCCGGAATCATAGTGTTCGTTTGCTTCAATTAGTTTTTCTTTTATCCATTTAACCTTTAATTTTTCCTGTTCTTCTTTTAATTTTATGGATTTTTTTGCTTTTTCAATAACTTTTTCAGCCTCTTGATTTGCATTGTCAAGTTCAAGTACTATTTTTGCTTCTTTTATCGCTTCTTCAAGTTTGTCTTCTTTGAGATATTTTTTAGCCTGATTTATATGGCTGTCAATTTTGTTTTTTAATTCTTTAAGTTTTTTAATCTGCTCTTTTACGTTGAGTATTTGAGATGTAATTGTATGGTCTATAAAACTCCTTGATTTCTGTTTTTTTTCTTTTTGTTTTGTTATTACCTGTTCTATTGCTTCAATAAGCTTTTCCGCTTTTTGATATCTTTCGTTTGGATTTTTTGCAAGGCATTTGAAAATTATATCGTTTATGTCCTTTGTTGCTCTTGGGATATAATCCGGCATTTTGTTAACAATTTTACTCATTACATCGGTTACTGACGTTGCATTGAAAGGCTTTTGATATGAGAACATCTCATACATTATTGCCCCAATTGAAAATATGTCAGACCTTTCGTCAACATCCGCCCCCCTTAACTGTTCAGGTGCCATATAGGAAATTGTGCCTAAAATAACGCCCTTTGCAGTCATATCCGATGTTTTTAGTTTTGCAACGCCGAAATCAAGTATCTTTACCACCCCGTCGTCTCTTATAAATATATTTGCAGGCTTTAAATCCCTGTGTATTACCCCTTTGGAATGCGCATAGGCTATTCCCGTTGCTATTTGTCTGACAATTTCAAGTTTGGAAAGTGGGGACAACGGTTTTTTGTTTGAGATTATGCTTTTCAGGCTTTCCCCTTCGAGGTATTCCATAACGATATAACAAAAATTTTCATACTCTTTTAACTCGTAAACCTGCACTATGTTTGTGTGGGTAAGATTTGCCAATATTTTCGCTTCCCTGTAAAATCTTTCCCGAATTTCCGTATTGCTTGCCATTTGAAGGTTAAGTGTTTTTAGTGCCACATACCTGTTTAGTACGGTATCTATGCACTTGTAAACCACTCCCATGCTTCCTTGGCCTATAATGTCAACGATTTCATACTTGTTTATCTTCCTAAACTTCATACCTATATTTTACTTTTTGAGTCTTCCAAATACAAATTTAATTTTTAAAATGTGAAATATATGCTAAATTTTGTTGAAACTAACTTTTTTATAAATTAGAATTCTTATGAAGACTGTTAAAGGAGAAGGTATGGAAAACAAAACATTTTACGTAACAACCCCGATTTATTACGTTAACGACCTGCCACATATAGGCCATGTTTACACAACTGTGGTTGCCGATGTTGTTGCAAGATACAAAAGACTTATGGGATATGACGTTTATTTTCTTACAGGTACGGACGAGCACGGATTAAAGGTAGAAAAAGCGGCAAAAGAAAAGGGAATGAGTCCCATTGAACTTGCCGATAAAGTTGTTGAAAATTACAAACAGCTTTGGCCGAAACTTTACATAAAAAACAACGATTTCATAAGGACAACCGAGGAAAGGCACATAAAAGGAGCGGTAGCGCTTTTTGAAAAAATGAAAGAAAACGGGGATATTTACCTTGGAAAATATAAAGGAAAATACTGCGTTTCCTGCGAAGCGGTTTTAACCGAGTTTCAGGCGAAAAACAACAAATGTCCCGACTGCGGAAAGCCTGTTGAAGACGTTGAAGAAGAGTCATACTTTTTCAAACTTTCCAAATATCAAAAAAAACTTCTTGAATTTTACGAGCAAAACCCCGATTTTATTCAGCCTGAAAACAGAAGAAACGAAGTAATATCTTTTGTAAAAGGCGGACTTAAAGATTTATCGATTTCAAGAACGAGTTTTAAGTGGGGAATACCCATTCCCGGGGACGAAAAGCATGTTATGTATGTCTGGCTTGACGCGCTTTCAAACTATATAACAGCTTTGGGCTATCCGGAAGAAACCGAATTGTTTAAAAAATACTGGCCTGCAAAATTGCACCTTGTTGGGAAAGATATTTTAAGGTTTCATGCGGTTTACTGGCCTGCTTTCTTAATGTCTGCCGGTCTTCCTTTGCCCAAAACGGTGTTTGCCCACGGATGGTGGCTTAAAGACGAAGGAAAGATGTCAAAATCTGTGGGAAATATTGTAAGGCCACAGTACCTTCTTGAACAATTTGGCGCAGACGCATTGAGATACTTTTTAATGAGGGAGATGGTTTTCGGAAACGATTGCAACTTTTCCGACGAGGCTTTTCTAAGCAGGCTTAATTCCGACCTTGCCAACGATTTGGGAAACCTTGTTTCAAGGACATTGTCCATGATTTCAAAATATAGGGACGGAAAGATTCCCGAGCCTGACAGAAATTCCGAGATTTATAAAGAGATAGAATCCCTTGCGAAAACCTGCGGGGTAAACTGGGAAAGTTATTTTGACACCTATCAGTTTCACAAAGCCCTCGCCGAGGTATGGACGTATTTAAACCATTTGAACAAATTTATTGTAAATGTTGAGCCGTGGCAACTTGTAAAAGACCCGGAAAGTACCGATAAACTTGACACTGTTCTATATGTGCTTGCAGAGTCGTTAAGGCTTCTTGCTCTCTATATTTCCCCGGTTATGCCGGGAAAATCTCAGGAAATTTGGAACAGAATAGGTTTTGACAGAAACATAGAGGAGAGCCCTCTGTCTTTCTTGAAATTCGGCGTACTTGAAAGCGGGACAAAAATAAATGCGGTGAAAGAGCATTTGTTTCCGAGAATTGACGTAAAAGAATACTTTAAAGATGCGGATAACCAAAAACAGAAGGAGGAAAAAGTGGAAAACGACAACAGAATTTCAATTGAGGATTTTGCAAAGGTTGAGTTAAAAGTGGCAAAGGTTATTGAGGCTGAAAAAATAGAGAAATCAAACAAACTTTTGAAATTGCAGATAGATTTGGGAGACGAAAAGAGGCAGATAGTTGCGGGAATAGGCAAAAAATACAAACCGGAAGACCTTGTTGGAAGGTTGATTGTCGTTGTGGCAAACTTGAAGCCTGCAAAATTGATGGGTGTTGAGTCAAACGGAATGCTTCTTGCCGCATCCGGAGAAGACGGAGAGCCCTTTCTTCTCGCCCCGGAAGAGGGAGCAAAACCCGGATACAGAGTAAAGTAAGGGGAATTTTATGAAAAAAACCGCGGTAATCGCTTTCGGTGGAAATGCCTTAATTAAGGCGGGACAAAAGGGCACACAGGCCGAGCAACTTGAAAATGCAAAAAAAGCTGCCGAGATGATGTTTCACGTAATAAAAAGCGGATACAAACTTCTTGTTGTTCACGGCAACGGCCCTCAGGTTGGAAACATTCTTATTCAGCAGGAGAGGGCTATAAGCGAGATTCCCCCCTATACACTTGACATTTGCGGGGCAATGACAGAGGGAAGCATGGGCTACATGATTGAGAGGACTCTCATAAACAGGCTGATTGCCGCAAAAGAAGACCCCAAGGTGGCGACAATAATAACCGAAGTTGTTGTTGACGATAAAGACCCTGCTTTTAAGAATCCCACAAAGCCGGTAGGCCCTTTTTATCCAGAATTCAGGGCTGAAGAGTTGATGAGGACAAAAAAATGGCATATGAAAGAGGATGCGGGAAGGGGATGGAGAAAGGTTGTTCCTTCGCCCAAGCCCCTTGAAGTTGTCCAGATTGATGCAATAAAAATTCTGCTTGAAAAAGGTTTTACGGTAATTGCCGGCGGCGGCGGGGGAATTCCCGTAAAGAGGGATTTTTCCGGCTATCTTTTAGGTGTTGAGGCGGTAATTGACAAGGATTACACCTCAAGCCTTCTCGCAAGGGAATTGAAGGCAGACCTTTTTATAATATTGACCGGAGTTGACGTTGTTTACAAAGATTTCGGCAAGCCGACGCAGAAGCCGTTAAAAAAGATTACCGTTGAAGAAGCCGAGAAAATGCTTGAAGAGGGGCAGTTTCCCGCAGGAAGCATGAAACCTAAAATTGAAGCGGCACTTGAATACATAAAACACGGCGGAAAAGAGGTGCTTATAACTTCTGCCGAGGCTATTGAAAAGGCGGACGATATTTCAAACGTAGGAACGAGGATAGTGCCGTGAATCATTTGTTGACCCTCGGAGATTTAAAAAGGTCTGACATTGAAAAAATCTTTGAAGGGGCAACATTACTTAAAAAAAACGAAAATAAATTCTCAAACTTTCTAAAAAACAAGGTTATCGGGCTTTACTTTCAAAAGGTATCCACAAGAAGCAGATTTGCCTTTGAAAGCGGAATATTCAGGCTTGGCGGAAATCCAATTTTTTTCAAAACTTCCGAATTGCAGTTAAAAAGGGGAGAGTCTATCTATCACACTGCAAAGGCTTTATCCTGCTATCTTGACGGGCTTGTCATAAGGGCTTTATCCCATCAGGACGTTGAGGATTTTGCAAACTTCGGCTCAATTCCCGTTATAAACAGCATGAGCGGAATGTATATTCCCCTTGTTGCTTTGACTGTTGGGTTTACTGTTTTGGAGAAAAAAGGAAGTTTGGAAAACTTAAAATTCTGCTATGTGGGGGACGGATACAACACCTGCCATTCAACAATGCTTTTCTGCTCGTTGATGGGAATAGACCTTACGGTTATAACCCCAAAAGATTACGAACCCAATCCGGAGGTTGTTGAAAAAAGCGAAGAGTTTAACAGACAAAGCGGTGCAAACCTACAAATAACCAACGATTTGGACTGTGTGGAAGGTGCGGACGTAATCGTTACAGACGTGTGGGTTTCAATAGGAATGGAGCAGGAGAAAGAAAAAAGGTTTCGCGATTTTGAAGGATACACGGTTAATAGAGAACTTGTTGAAAAAACGGGTAAAAAAGATGTTTTAATTTTTCACCCCATGCCTTTAAGGATTGGGGAAGAGATTTGTTCTGACGTAAAAGACTTGCTTGATTTGGAAGGATATTCCAAAAATCTTATGTTTGTTTCCCAGTCTGTACTGGTAAACATATTCTCTAAGGAGGAGGAGTAATGAAAAAGACCAATGTAATTATTATGGGCGCAGCGGGAAGGGATTTTCATAATTTTAATTGTTT